>JAKIYU010000205.1 GCA_022708385.1 Bacteroidota bacterium
GACGTGCATTTTAATTCCCATGTAATACCTTCGTTAGCTTGAGAGCTGACATTGTCCCCAAAAAGTCGGGCTCTGTACAAACTGTAATTGGCGTTAAGCCGCCACCATTTGCTCAGCTCATGCGAAACTATAAATTCAGCGCCATAAGATTCTTCCATGTTTAGGCTTTGATAAGTGGTCAAACTCGACAAGCTGTTGTTGTTAAGTGTCATCACTTTCGATACTATGCCTTCAGTATTTCTATAGAAAAGGGTGGTATTGACAGCCGTTTTTTTAAAGGAAAGGGCATAACCAATTTCATAAGAGTTAATAAATTCAGGATTCAGAAGGGGATTGCCTTTTATCAGGTTCAGTGGATCTGAGTAATTGACAAAAGGGTTCATAACTCCTGCTCCGGGTCTGTTTACCCGCCTGCTGTAACTTAGTGAAAACGCATGTTTATTTGAATAATCATATTTTAAATGCAAGCTGGGAAAGAAATTAAGGTACCCGCGGTTAAACTGCTCACCGGATGTTTTCTGGTCACCTGCAATGAAGGACTGTTCTGTCCTGACGCCAGCCTGGTATTTAAATTTTTCTTTAATGGTATTGGAATAAATAAGATAGCCTGAGTGCAAGGCTTCATTGAAGATAAAACGGTTGGATGCCAAGGTGTCGTTAACCCATGAATCTGATGCCTGATTATATTTTTGTAAAATGGTATTCTGGTCATTGTTATTCAATGAGAACTTATAACCTGTTTCGAGCCGCCCACCGTTTCCAACCGGTTGTACATAGTCCAGTTGGGCGGTTATATTCTCCCTAGTATTGAAACCGGCGTTTTTTTGAATGTAATCAGGCAGACCTGAAGGTTCGAGCTGGGTATTGTAAAATTTTTTCGTAAGTTTGTTCACACTGTTTCTGTCCGACTTGGAGTAAAACAAATCGATTGTTAATTCCTGAATTTTTTTATCAAATGTCTTCTTATAATTAAGACCTAATTCGTGGCCTGTTCCGGGGCTATTGCTTTGGGATGTTTGGGTGAAATAATTGGAGAGGGACTGTATGCCGGCAGTTTCCGTATAATTTTTATAATCATCGTTTTGTTCGTATGAGAACCGCCTTGCATTTAAGTTAGCTGAAAAGCTGAGGGTGTTTTTATTGTTTATAAAGTAATCGAAGCCTGTGCGGAAGTTGCTAAAATTACCATTTCTTGCATTTACCTGATTTTGAATAAGTGTCATTATAGTGTCGTTAAGGGTATTTTCCCTATCAGTGGAACCATAGCCTTTCATGCTGAAGAACCTTGAACTCAGGTCAATAAAAACATTTAATTTATTATGTCTATAATTGGCATTGAGAGAACTCGTCAGTTTGTTTCCTGTGCCCAGGTTAAGCGAAAACATGCCATTGTAACCCGGTTGTCGCTTTTTCTTAAGTATTATATTTATCATCCCCGAAGTGCCATCGGGGTCATATTTTGCCGATGGGTTAGTTATCAGTTCAATGCTTTCGACCATAGAGGCAGGCATCTGGTCGAGGCTGGTAAGCATGGACGGACGCCCGTCAACAAGAATTATAACATTGGCAGACCCTCTTAAGCTTACATTGCCATCCATATCAACTGAAACGGAAGGTATCGTTTGCATAATTTCAGCTACCGTGCTTGTAGATGCGGCAATGTTCTGGTCTATATTGATAACCTTTCGGTCAAGATTGAATTCAAGAGGTGATTTTTGCCCGGTAATCACCACTTCGTCGAGGGGAACATCCGTCACCTGTATATAAGTGATGCCAAGGTTTACATCCGGGGCATTCGGCTTAATAAAAACAGAGTCGATAGTGTGGGAGGGATATCCCACAAATTGAACTTTGATATAAAAACGTCCGAAAGGCAGTTTACTGAAACCAAAAACACCTTTTTCATCAGTAATAGTGCCGTCAACCATAGCTGAATCGCGTTTACTGTACAATACCACGTTGGCAAAAGGCAGTGCTTGCTTACTGGTTTTATCAGCTATAACCCCTTTAAGCGAGCCCATCTTTTCGCCCTGCCCTTGTCCCATCCCCTGTGGTTTCTGGGCAATAGTCATAAATTCAAATAAAACAAAAAACAACAACAGCCAGCTAACTCTTTTCATAACTCCATTTTAAAAAACGTACAAAATTAGTTAAAAGGAGCTTGCCGGAATGGCAAACATTGTTAACATAATGTTAAACTTACTTTACAGCTCATATTTGAAATTGCCCGCTCATTATTTTTCATCATACAACACGATTAAAACCAATAATTCAATAATCATAATTAGTAACTTTGTATAAAATTTCTTCACTATGAAAAAACAATTAACAACAGGCATCAGGGGCGAGCTAAGCATAATTGTGACTGAAAAAGATACGGCAGCCCGTTATGGTTCGGGGCTTATAGAAGTATTTGCAACACCCGCCATGATAGGCCTTATGGAGGCCACTGCGCAGCAATCGGTCATGTCCCATCTGCCCCCTGGCAGTATAACATTGGGCACAGAAGTCAATATCAAACATCTGAAAGCCACACCCATTGGCAAAAAGGTAATATGTTACTCCGAGTTGAAAGTGGTTGACGGCCGCCGGCTCGAATTCAGCGTACAGGCATTTGACGAAGAGGGGGAAATAGGCTGTGGCACCCACACCCGCTTTATTGTGGACAAAGAGAAATTCATAAATAAACTGAATACAGGAAAGTGAGCCACGAATGCAATAATATAAATAAATAGCCACGAATACACGAAGAAAAACTTAAATAGCCACAAATGCACTAATAAGGACTATTTTCGTGAATTCGTGGCAAAAACATTTTTTAAAATTTGAAAGCTTCCGATATTTTAAAAGAATACATCTCTGATGAAAAGCTAGCTGGCATTGCTGAAGACATAGCAGCAGAAAAACACAAAGCCTTTATGCTCAAAGGGCTCACGGGCTCCTCTACAGCTTTTGTCTCTGCGGCATTATACCGCAAAACAGCCCTTCCTTTTGTCTTTATTATGAACGACAAAGAAAGCGCCGCTTATTTTTATAACGACCTTGAATATATACTTGATGAGGCCGGTATAAAAAACGAAGACAAGAAGGCGTGCTTTTTTCCGGAGACCTCCTCTAAAAGCAACAGAAAAGGGGAAACTGACGCTATGAATATCCTGTCGCGCAACGAGCTTGTTCATAAAATTTGTCAGGTCACTCAGCCACCGCTTTTTGTGGTTACCTATCCCGGAGCTATTTTCGAAAAAGTGGCTGCCCTGAAAGAAACCGAAACATACCTTTTACAAATCAAACGGGGCGACATTATCCCCTTACAAAGCCTTATTGATAAACTTACCGAAAACAATTTCGTGCGTGTGGATTTTACTATTGAGCCGGGGCAGTTTTCGATACGCGGTGGTATCGTTGATGTATTTTCATATCACTACGAAAACCCTTACCGCATAGAATTGTCGGGCGAACAAGTGGAATCGTTACGCACATTCGATGTTTCGACCCAGGTTTCCATAGGAATAAAAGAAAGCATACGTATTATTCCCGACCTGAGCGGTTCCGACACTACTGTCCCCAAGGTAGAAAGAACATCTCTGCTTTCTTTTTTTAAAGAAAAAGCGGTTATCGGTTTCGAAAATGCCGAACTGGTTTACCATGAGCTAAAAAATCTCTGGGCGCAAATGCAGGAGACATTTAACACCAAACAGATACAGACCAAAGTGGCTGCTTTATACTCTTCGCCCATGGAGATGAACAGCCTGATTACACCATTTACCTGTGTTGATTTCGGCACTGTGGCTTATTTCAAAAAAGCCTTTTCTGTCACTTTCAATACAACGCCACAACCTCTTTTCAATAAAAAATTCGGTTTTTTAATTCAAAACCTGCAGCAAAATACAGCTTCGGGCATCGCCAATTTTATCTTTACAGGTGCCGATAATCAAGCCCAGCGATTGCATAATATTTTTACCGACATTCTTACCGACAATGAACAGTCCTCAAGCCTTGATTACCGGATAATTTTAAATCCCATCCGTGAGGGGTTTGTTGACCATACCCTTAAACTGGCCTGCTATACCGACCACCAGATATTCGAACGCTACCACCGTTTCCGCCTGCGTGAAGGCTACAAAAGCAAACAGGCTTTTACACTTAAAGAACTTAACAACCTGATGCCCGGCGATTATATCACCCACATTGACCATGGTATAGGGCGGTATTCAGGGCTAGAAAAAATAAGTATCAACGGCAAAGAGCAGGAGGCACTGCGGATCATTTACAGGGACAATGACCTGCTATACCTGAGCATACACTCGCTGCACCGCATCTCAAAATATACCGGTAAAGAAGGGGTTGAGCCCACCCTGCATAAAATCGGTTCGCAAGCCTGGCAAAACCTCAAAGCCAAAACCAAGAAAAAAGTAAAGGATATAGCTAAAGACCTTATAAAACTATATGCCAAGCGTAAAGCCACACAGGGGTTTGCCTGCACTCCCGACACCTACCTGCAGCAGGAACTCGAAGCCTCATTTATTTACGAAGACACCCCCGACCAGATAAAGGTTACAGCCGATGTAAAGAAAGACCTCGAAGCAGCTTATCCGATGGACAGGCTTGTGTGCGGAGATGTAGGATTCGGGAAAACAGAAATTGCCGTAAGAGCCGCTTTTAAAATGGCCACCGAAAGCAAACAGGTAGCAGTGCTGGTTCCCACAACCATACTGGCATTGCAACACTATAACACCTTTAGCGAACGCCTCAGGGATTTTCCCTGTAATATCGACTATGTGAGCCGCCTTAAAACGCCTCAAAAAATTAAAGAAAGCCTCGACAAGCTGAAGAATGGCAAAACCGACATTATAATAGGCACCCACCGCCTTCTGAGCAAGGATGTAGTTTTCAAAGAACTGGGGCTTCTTATTGTGGATGAAGAGCAAAAATTCGGTGTTGCTATGAAAGAAAGACTAAAGCAGCTCAAAGTTAATGTGGACACGCTAACCCTTACAGCTACACCCATTCCACGCACCCTGCAGTTCTCGCTT
>JAKIYU010000011.1 GCA_022708385.1 Bacteroidota bacterium
GTCCTTGATATAAATGACCGGTCCGGAATAAACAGGATACAATTTAAGAGCGGTAAACTTTTTTGAAGTAGCTGCCCCGCCAATCAAAAGCGGAATTTTTAATTTTCTTTTTTCCATTTCGGCAGCTACATGAACCATTTCGTGAAGGGATGGTGTAATGAGGCCACTCAGTGCAACAGCCATAGCGTTATTTTTAAGGGCCTCTTCAACAACTTTCTCGGCAGGCACCATAACCCCCAGATCAATAACTGTAACATTATTGCATGAAAGTACGATAGAGACAATATTTTTACCAATATCATGCACGTCGCCTTTTACAGTAGCCATAATAATTTTATCTTTCATCGCCATTGTGCCCTGGCTTTTATTAATTAACGGCATAAGTGCATTAACAGCAGTTTTCATAACCTTTGCCGATTTAACCACTTGAGGCAAAAACATTTTGCCTTCGCCAAACAAAACACCTACCGTATTCATGGCTTCCATCATGTTTTTTTCGATTAGCTCGACAGGATTCTTTAATGCAGAGGCCAGGTTTAATGTATCTTCCACAATGTATTTATCTATGCCGTGAATCAAAGCGTGTCTTAACCTGTCGGCAGGCGCCCATCCTATCCATTCCTCCAAAACCGCATGGTTTTTTAAAAAGTATTCACTGGTGTTTATATAATTTATCAATAGTTCATCAGCATTTTCCTTCCTGTTAAATAGGACATCTTCAATTATTTCTCTCAGCGCAGGTGGAATTTCATCGTATAGAACCAATTGTGCAGGATTGACAATACCCATATTCATTCCTGCTTTGATGGCATGATACAAAAAAACAGCATGCATGGCAGCCCTGATACTGTCTTTGCCCCTGAAAGCAAACGAAAGATTACTTACCCCCCCGCTAATACTTACATGAGGCAGGTTTTCTCTTATCCACCGTACTGCTTTGATGAAATCGTGTGCATAATATCTGCTTTCGTTAGTGCCTGTACAAATTGCAAGCACATTGGGGTCGATAATAATGTTCTGAGGCAAAATGCCTGCCTTGGTTGTAAGTAAGCTATAGGCTCTCCCTGCAATCTGTATTTTTCTTTCAAAAGTATCAGCCTGTCCGCTTTCATCAAAACACATAACAACTACTGCTGCACCAAATTGTTTGATTAGTTTTGCTTTTTCGATAAAGGCAGCTTCACCGTCCTTAAGGCTTAGGGAGTTCACAATAGGTTTCCCTTGTATGTTTTTCAAAGCATCCGTTATGACATTCCAATCGGAAGAATCAATCATATATGGCACTCTGGCAATATCAGGTTCAGAAGCTATATGATTAAGGAATATTACCATGGCTTGCCTGGCATCGAGTAAGGGGGCATCCATACATATATCAATAACCTGAGCGCCAGACATAACCTGGTTTCGGGCAATTTCAGCAGCAGTTTTAAAGTCGCCTTTTTCTATCAGTTCCGAAAACTTTTTCGAACCGGTCACATTGGTTCGTTCACCAATATTAACAAAGTTTATCCCGCTGTGAATATTAATGCATTCAAGGCCGCACAGTTTAAGGTCGTTAGAAAGGGCAACGGGTTGTCTTGGTTTGTATTTTTCGCTAATTTCTGCAAATAGTTTGATATGTTCAGGTGTTGTGCCGCAGCACCCGCCTATAATATTTACAATGTTTTTGCTGCAATAGTTCTCAATGAGTGCAGCCATTTCCTGAGGCGTTTCGTTATACTTCCCCGCTTCGTCGGGCAACCCTGCATTGGGATAAATGCAGAGATTAAAAGAGGCCAATTCGGATAGCTCTTTAACATAGGGATACATCTCTTTGGCACCAAAAGCGCAGTTAAGGCCAATAGACAGCAATGGATAATGTTCAAAAGTACAGAGGAAAGCTTCAAGGGTTTGGCCCGACAAGTTACGCCCTGCATTATCGGTAATCGTGGCTGAAATAATAACGGGCAATTCTTTTCCGCATGCTTCAAATACTTTGCAGGCTGCATAAAGTGCTGCTTTAGCATTAAGCGTATCAAAAACTGTTTCAATAAGAATTATATCTACACCTCCATCTACAAGTGCTTTTATTTGCTCAAAATAAGCATCTGACAATGCATCAAATGTAATATTTCTGTATTCCGGCTTGTTAATATCAGGAGATATGGAAAGCGACCTGGATGTAGGCCCTATAGAGCCTGCTACAAAACGTGGTTTTAATGGATTTGACTGGGTATAACTGTCTGCAAGTTTACGTGCAATCTGTGCCGCCTGAAAGTTTATCTCGTAAACATGCCCTTCCATTTTATAATCGGCAAGAGAAACTGCATTGGCATTAAAGGTGTTCGTTTCAATAATATCTGCACCTGCTTCAAGGTATCTGGTATGTATCCCGTCAATAATATCAGGTTGTGTCAGATTGAGCACATCGTTACATCCGGAAAGCACTTTGTTATGTGATGCAAACCTGTCGCCTCTGTAATCAGCTTCCTTAAGCTTATGCGACTGAATTAATGTACCCATAGCTCCATCGAGAACAAGAATTTTATTTTTTAAAAGTTGAAAAATAGCGCCGGTCATTAATAGATATAATTATAATATGCAAAATATATGCAAAATTACACAATAATACTTTATAGAATTTAAAGTTGTATGACCGGTAATTATTAATTTTGGCTAAAAAAATAATAGGGATGATAAAGAAAATCGTTTTTTTTGGAACGCCTGAATTTGCGGTTGCTTCGCTTGATGCGCTATATAAAGCCGGTTATGAAATTGGTTATGTGGTAACTGTTCCGGATAAACCTGCCGGCAGGGGATTAAAAATAACAGAAAGTGATGTTAAGAAATATGCTGTCGAAAAACAGCTTCAGGTGCTGCAACCCGAAAACCTCGCCGAAATTGAATTTATAAATAAAATTAAAACATACAATCCCGACATTCAGGTTGTAGTGGCTTTCAGAAAATTGCCATCTGAAGTATTTTCAATTTCAAGGGCAGGAACTATTAATGTACATGCTTCATTGCTGCCAGAGTACAGAGGAGCAGCCCCTATTAACTGGGCATTGATAAACGGCGAAACGGAAACAGGTATTACAACTTTTGTGATTAATGATAAAATTGACCAAGGAGAAATACTTATGCAAAAAAGATTACCAATAGAAGTGACGGATAATGCTGGGATACTGCATGATAAACTTAAAAAGCTTGGCGCAGCTTTATTACTCGAAACAATAACAGGGCTAAATGATGGTATATTGACACCCCAGAAGCAACAATACAGCAACTTGGCATTGAAAAAAGCACCTAAAATTCGCAAATCAGATTGCAAAATAAACTGGTTGCAAAAAGGAGACAAAATTATTGCGCATATAAAAGGACTTTCTCCATACCCGGGGGCTTTTACAGAACTTATTTCCGATAAAGGAGAAAGATATATGCTTAAAATTTATGATGCCATTTATAAAGAAGACAAAACGCCTATCGAACCGGGTAAAATTATTACAGATAACAAGACATTTCTGAATATAATGTTAAACGATGGTTTGGTAAGTTTGCAGCAAGTACAGTTATCGGGGAAGACAAATATGCATATAAGTAAATTTCTGAGAGGCTTTCAGATGAATTCAAATTTTTGTGTAGATATATCTTAATACATATTATGGCTGTTTAGCATGAAAAAACAGCCTATTTGCCCTATAGTAATTAACAAAATCTCGTATTTTTCAACATTTATGCGATTTTTTGAAGATTTTTTTTGCGGTGTATTGAAAAATACTTATATTTGCAGCGCTTTTAAAATTATTATTAACCAATTAAAAAATTTTTAAAAATGAACAAAGCACAGTTAATAGATGCAATGGCTGCCGAAGCCAAATTAACAAAAGTTGACACTAAAAAAGCTCTCGAAGCATTTGTAGCAGTAGTTGGCAAATCACTGAAAAAAGGTGACAGAATCGGTTTAGTAGGTTTTGGTTCTTTCTCAGTAGGTAAAAGAGCTGCCAGAAAAGGCGTTAACCCACAGACTGGAAAAGAAATTAAAATCGCTGCCAAGAAAGTTGTTAAATTCAAAGCTGGCAACGAATTAGCTACAAAAGTTAAATAATTTTTGTGCATCTGTTAAAAAAAGGCTGCCTTTTAGGAGGCAGCCTTTTTTGTTTATAACAAAATGTATCAAACTTATCTACATATATTTTATATCCATTTTTAACCATCCATGAATTAACATGTCTATGCTCATCATACGTCATATGAGCGTGTTCAAAAATTATAATTCTCGGATTTATTTGTAAAAAATCTAAAGAAAAAATTATATTCTTTTCTTCTCCTTCCACATCAATTACTATTATGAGGTTATCCCTATTAATTAAAGAATATTTATCTATTAAATATTGAAAGGGTTTCCCAATTACTTTTTCTATTAAAAGTTCCTCATCTTTAAATCTGTTTAAAACGCCACCATTACGATTAATTGATGCTATACCAGAATAATCCTTTATATTTTTGTCTTTAGGAATGTAAATTAAAAACTCCGACTCTTCTTTTGTTATAGCTATGTTTTCAAAAAACAAATTATTCTTATGCTTCAAATTGATTTTGAGTTGTTCAAATACGTTTCTTTGAGGTTCAATGTAAACACCTTGCCAATTATTTTTCTGAACAAATGGAAATAAAATATCATTAGATACACCATCATTAGCGCCTATCACTACAAAAAAGACATTGTCTTCTGATATTTTTTTTAAGCTTTTGCTAATTAAATTATCAAATAGTTTTGATTTATTTAAAAATGTCTCTATTCTACTTTTAAATCTCCATTTAAGTGTTGTCATTATATATAATTTTATTTAAGAATAACTACTATACAAATGTTTCCTAAAATTATATATTTTTGTTATATCATTGAAAATAATTTAAATGAAAAAAATCAGTTTACTCATCCCCTACTTCGGCTCATTACCTCCTATGTGGCCTTTTTACCTAGAGTCGTTGCGCAGGAATGAATTTATCACGTTGCACTTTCTTACAGATATAAATATACAGGGAAATACACCTGACAATCTTAAAGTGGTAAAAATTTCACTTCATGAATTTTTTGCACGTGCAGAATCGAGGCTAAATATTAAGATTAAAGCTCAGATACCCTATAAAATATGTGAACTCAAGCCTTTAATGGCTTTTCTCTTTCCTGAACTGGTAAAGGGTTTTAAATATTGGGCCTATGGCGATATTGACCTGATATATGGCAATCTGCCACGTTTTTTGAAAAAGGGATTTGCAGAGGATGCCGATGTAATTTCTTTCAGGGAGGACTGGCTGAGCGGGGCTTTTACAGTGCTGAAAAACAGGGACGACCTCAATCAACTGGCATTGCAATCGCCCGACCTTGCCAATATCTTAAACAACCCCAAATGCCAGAACTTCGACGAATGCGGCCGTAAATATGGTTACCTGAGAGATGGTTATACACCGGAAGAAGCTTTTGCTTTGAACATTTCAAATGATATTCTTGATTGGTCAACACTTGTACACCGGATGGCTGCTGAAAAAAAAATAAAACTTTTTTTAAGAGAATACATTAAAGAATCACTGCCATGGGGCGAAATAATTGATTACAGAAATGGAAAAATTATTGCTGCCGAAGCTACCGAATATGCCATTTATCATTTCGTGCATCACAAACGTTTTAAGTGCCATGTAATTCCCCAATTAAAGCAAATACCCGATTATTACTATATATCACCCACAGGTATATACACCAAAAGCATGTTAAAACACTATCATAAAATATCACGATACCGCAAAATTAAAGGTCGTTTACAGGAATTTTTTAAAAGGCTTTCAGATTCTTATAATTACAGATTTAAAAAGAACAATAGTAATACTGTCAGATTATAAAAATATTTTCGGTTTCTATTACTTCAAATTCAAAGAAATCTTTTGGGGTACGTTATCGATTTTCAAAATATTTTTTTTCATCAGGATAAGGAATATAAATACTATCAATATTGAAGTACAAACCATAATACCTATTAACTTCATGTTTTGGGCTTGGTGTTAAAAAATCTGTATGGAATATTGAATAAGGTCTTTTATCTTCATCTTCATATAAATTCTCAACCATACAATTTTTTTTGGGACAATTCTGTATTTCAAGATGTCTCTTATCAATTTGTATTTTAAATTCAGCAATCCTTCCCTTATACAAGTCCCCATAAATTGTTCTAACATGGTTTGGCTTATAAATTAATATACAAATTATTAACAAAAAAGAAATATAACTCAGCTTTTTTAATATGGTATTTAATACAATTTTGGTTTTAGCGTATCTTTCAGAAAAAAAGACATATATTACTAAAAGGTTATAAATCCATAATAAAAGAAAAATCAAATAACTAAAATCTATTAAACGCTTTTCAACAAAAGAAACACCATAATATGAAGAGAAATAAATTACAGGAATTAATAAAAAAAACATTAAAGAAAATATGGGATTAATTCTGAATATAAAATTATGTTTCCATGAATTCTCGTTTTTTAAAAATATTTCAAAAATTATTATTGAAATCAATATTAAAAAAAAACTCTTAAACCAAAAAAATACGTTATTAAAAAAAAGAAAAAATGATTCTTTTACGCTAAAAAAAAATTGAAAAAATTCGCTTACATCTCTTATTCTACGTGGGTTGTATTCTAATCGCAAATAGTTTCCTGGAGCTGCTATAACAACAATTGAACTAATTAAAACAAAGGCAAAAATGATTAAATTATTGTAATGTATTTTTTTATTATAAAAATATTCAATAATGAATAAAATTCCAAAAAAAGACATCATCATTAATGCTATAGTTTCACTAAAGCCAACAAGCAAAAATGAAAAAAAACCTAAAAGAAAATAAGGCTTCATTTTATGTGTTTTTAAAATTCTATTATAAAACGCTATAAAATAAATAAAAGCAATTCCCCCAAAAAGATTTATTAAAATAGAAGAAACCCAAAAAACAGAACTAATTGATTTTAAATTAATGAAGTAAACAAAAACAAATAATATAGCCATTACAAATGAATAGAAGCTGGGCAAATAATTTTTAAATAAAAATATTAAAGAATGACACAATATAAGCATTGTTATTGGTGGTATTATTTTAACTATAATCAACAAATAATTATCAAATAAAGAAAATATACTTAAAAGAAAAACATAAAAAAAACGGCCTCCTATATACATATACCATGAGAAATTAAATTCCCAAAAGCTCATATTTCTCATTCGAACACAAACCAAGAAATCATCCAAATATGGATAGTTAAAATATGTCAAAATAAAGAAAGGTAATAGAAATAATAAAAAAATAAAAACAATTAAACTGTAAAAATTTATTCTTTTCTTAAAAAATTTAATATTTAACATTTTTCAAATATTTTGAAAATTTACTAATCCTTTTTCAACTCAATATGCAAATCATATTAAAAATTTTGAAGGGAAACTTTAAAAAGAAGCTAAAAATATACAGTCCCCATTTTATGTGCATATCTTTTTTAATTAACTTGTAATTTTTATATCACTTTACACCTAACAATGTATTGTGAAACATTTTAAATATTACTTAATTTAATACCGGGCATATTCTGAACCACATCGTAATAGAGTGCCACAAGGAGTCTGATATAATGCCTGATATCATATTTTTCAGCAAACTTTTGCGCATTTTTAGATATTCTCTTGTACAAATGTTTGTCTTCACATACTTGAATTACCTTGTCAGCAAATTTTCCAGGTGAAACACTGTCGAGAATATAGCCTGTTTTTCCATTCTGTACCAGTTCCTTATTGCCTTTGCCATTAAGGCATACTACGGGCAGGCCTGCCGCCATAGCTTCTAAAAGCACGAGTCCAAAAGGTTCATAAGTAGCGCTATGCATATATATGGAACTTTCATTCAGATAGTGCTGTACATTGCTAACGTTGCCGCACAATGTAATATACGCTTCCATTTTTTTGCTCCTGATACGGTTCTCAATTAACGGTCTTAATGGACCATCGCCAAGAATGGTGAGTTTGGCATTTTTTCCCTTTTTATGCAGCTCTGCTACCACATCTATTAAAAAAAGCTGGTTCTTGTTTTCAACAAAACGCCCGACAGTAATAAGATTATAGGATTGCTCCAAATTATCGTAAGTACGTTCCTGATAAAAAGCATTATAATCAATAGCATTGGGCAGGTAATGAATACGGCGATGAAATGCTTCGGGCAAAACTTCTTTGAGATAACTTTCGGTATCTCTTGAAATAGCCAGGAAATTATTTCGGCATAAATTGTATTTCTTAATCAGGAAGCGTTTTTCGTAAAAATCGGTCAAACGTCTTTTTTTTAAAAATACATTTAAATCGAAATTTTGAAATTGCTTCTCATTATAATGAATATGACTGAAATAGGCTGTGTTTTTCAATAATTTCCACCGGCTGAAAATTTCGGCTTCGATAAGATGCGAATGAATAATATGCGGTTTGAATTCATGGGCAATGTCAAAAAAATCTTTATAGTCAGCCTGGTTTTTTTTCAATACCGAAAGTTGCACTTTGGAACGGCTTACCACAATATTCAAATCCTTTGTCAACTCCTCGTAATCATTCCCTTCGTACATGGTAACAATTAAACAGGTAAAATCTTCTCTTTTCTGCAATTCATTTGCTATATTGATTAACAAACGTTCTGCCCCTCCCCTTTTTAATGTAGGAATGACAAATAAAACACGCAATTGTTTTAAAACTATCATCTATTATCTGTATTCTTGAGGAATTTTGCCAATCAACAGGTTCATCAAAACATAAAATTTATGTTTTGTTTGTTTGTGATTATAAAACAAAAGTATGGATTTAAAAATATGTGTCAAAGCCTTACAAATGTTTTTTTTGTACATATAATGCCTTGCAATACTGAAATATGTATCACTCAAGCGTTTACGTTTTATTTTGTTTGTAAACTTATTTCTAAAATCAGTATTTTTAAATATGTATTTCAATACTTTAAGCCTTTCGGCACCTTGATTGAATTTTTTTTCATTTACAGTGCGGTTGTCGTGTTGTAAGGCCACTACTGTAGGCTTTCCTGGTAAATAAACAACAGGATAATGCAAAGCTATTCTCAACCATAATTCAAGGTCCTCGGCAATAAAAAATGATTCATTGAATTTGATTTTATTCAAAATGTCAGAATGAATAACAGCCTGAGGAACACCGATAATGTTTTCGAGCAAATAATCGAAAATATTATCGAAAATGAAATCATATTTTAAAACAATTCCATCTGTAAATGAAATATCGGTAAAAAACATGGCAACCGGATTATTTCTTGATACAATTTCTTGATGCAAAACATCTAATCTGTTTTCCAAGTAATAATCGTCACTGTCGAGGAAGCAAACATATAGCCCTGTACTTAGTTCAATGCCCCTGTTACGGGCAGCACTTCGCTCATTATTTTCTTTGAAATGGTATTTAATTCTGGCATCTTTATAGTTTGACACCACTTCTTTTGTATCATCAGTAGAACCATCATCAACAATGAGCAATTCCCAGTCGGAAAATGATTGGTGCAAAACGCTGTCAATGGCTTTTACGATGAGTGTTGCCCTGTTGTATGTGGGTATTATTACCGAAAAGAAAGGGAATGCCATCTACAGGTATCTTTCGATATACTGGAAGTTGGGTGTCAGTTTTCCGTTAAGAAGAATCAGCCCTCTTTTTATTGCAGGTGGCAGGTCAATTTCGAAGTACGACTTATTGTATTTAGCCAGTGCAATAGGAATAACAAATTTTTCAAGTGCAGCTGAGAAGCCGATGGACGATTCCCGCGGCAACTCACTCGGCAAAATATCTACAGCCATGATAAGAATCCCCTCACCCTTGTGCCCCATTTTGGGCTTTTGTGTAAAGGGATTATACACAAAAATGGGGTCGTCAATGGCAGTGCCTTTATGAGTGGCTTCAATAGAGCCGTTAGGGTCGCAGGTCACATCGCCTATGACTGTGAGTTTGGGTTTTTTATAATCTTCAAAATGTTTTTTAAGGAATTCCTTGGTAAGCAGGCGCGGATAACGGGCATCCCAGTACATACAGTTCATTAAAACAGTCAGGTGGGGTACATATTTTTCGAAAGCGTTCACATAATTCTCGGGATGGGTGTAGTAATCGTGCAGGTCGAAAGTAATAAACTCACTGATGGGATTCACAAGATGATGTTCCTTGAATACCACCTTATACAGCACATTATTGGGTAGCGATTTCAATTGGTTTAACGACAACAAATCATTGGGCGAAATTTCTTTAACAGGAAGCAGGTTATAAATTTCATGGGCGCCCAAAGCCACATTGCCATAGCCTGTAAAACCCACCACCATGGGTTGTAATTCTTTGGGCAAACCATGTTTTACAATGTCGAAGCCGACTTCGGAAATGACATGTTTAATTTCTTCAAGAGAATTGTAAGTGTAGGCCTGGTTAATTTTTTCGAAGGGGGTGCGAATGCCAAATTCTTTAAGTCTTAATCCCAATGACCAAAGAGAATTAATCATTCCGGCCAGGCCCGCATAGCGTCCAAAAAAGATTAGGCGGCGCCCCATTTCGTCTTCTACTTTTTCGTAATCAATCAAATTACACTCCAGTTCCATCATTTTCTTCAACATAGGCATATTGTAGGGCTGCCCTTTGATGACATGCGAGAAAAAGACGTAGGTTTTACCCTTCTCGAAATACTCCAGCGGAATTTCCTTAACGCCGAATATAACATCGCTCTGGCGGGCACTGTCAACTACCAAGGCACCTGCCTGAATAAATTCTTCATCTTTAAAAATTCTTTTTTCCGACTTTTCAACGACAAACTCAATATCAACTGATTGTGCCAGCAATTTTTTTATGAGGGTTGGTGTTAGGGGACAACGGCGCTCCAACAAGTATTTATCTTCGTGCCGTATTCCAATGATTTTCTTCATAGCCATATAGTTTTAGAAAAAATGCAAGGCGAAATTAAATAAAATTTAGCTTGATTACTAAATATCCATTAAATTACGACAAGTTTGTTTTTAATGGCAAACGCCATGAGGCTCATGGAGTTTTTGCAATCGGTTTTTGCCAGCAGGTTCGATTTATGCCCCACTACAGTGCGTTCACTTATGAAAAGGGCATCGGCAATTTCCTTATTGCTCAACCCTTCACATATCAGCTGAAGAATCTCTTTCTCACGGCGGGTTAGTTCCAGATCAGGAATATCTTTCTTTTTTTCTTTACCCATTTGGCGTGCAAAAAATTTAAACAGCTCTTCAGAAAAATAATTGCCTCCGTTAATTACTGTTTGAATGGCTTTATCGAGGGTTTCCTTATTGATGTTTTTAATTAGAAACCCCCTAACCCCTGCATCAATCATGTTTTGTACATACTCATCTTCATTAAACATCGTAAGTGCAATAATTTTTAAGTCGGGTTTAATGTTAAGTGCTTCTATAGTGGCTTCTATACCGTTCATAATGGGCATTTCAATATCCATCAGAACAATGTCAGGTGATTGAACATCTAAAGCATTTAAAAATTCTTTACCATTAGAAGCCTCGCCTGCCACTTCAAGATACTTCAGTCGTCCCAGAACCATTTTAAGACCATTTCTGAATATTTCGTGGTCATCAACAATAAAGATTTTATATTTATCCCCCATGGTAGTTTGTATTTAAATTACGATTTCAATTTTTATTGAAAACCCCTCTCCTAACCTGCTTTTAAATTCATAATTCCCATTTATCGATTTGATGCGGCTAATGATATTTTTAAGGCCCATCCCCTTTTTATCCGATTTCATAACTTCATCCACATCGAACCCCCTGCCATCGTCCTTAAAATACAAAGATAACACGTTTTCCCTTTTCAGCAAAAGAATAAAGACCCTTTCGGCACCGGCATGCTTAATGGTATTATTTATTAATTCGCTGATAACCCTGAAAAGAATGATTTCCATGTTTTGTTCCAGGCGCTCTATGTTTTCTGAGTCAAATGTAATGTTGAGTTTATTGGTTTTATTAACAAGGTGGCAAAACTGTTCAACGGCTTTAATTAAACCATGGGTATTGATGATGCGGGGCATCAGGTTGTTGGAAATGGTGCGCGTGGCATTGACGGCATCGTCAATAAGCTGGTTGCAGTAATTAACCATTTCCTCTCGCTCTTCATCAGACATAGTTACCGATTTCAACTCGTTCACATAAAGTTTGATGGTCGAAAGCAGCGGACCGAGACCATCGTGCATGTCTTTGGCAAAACGCTCGCGTTCGCGCTCTTCGGTATGAATGATGGTGCTTAATATCTCACGTTCCATCTCACGGCGGTGGGTCAGATTGCGTACCACGCTCAGTATGAGTTTTTCGTTCTTGTAACTAACCACCCTGCTAATGAACTCAACAGGAATGACTATGCCGTCTTTTGCCACATGCTCCGATTCAAATGAATAACTACCCTTTTCATATATAATCCTGCGGTTTTCAGAAACGTAGTTTTTAAATCGTGGTGTCTTTATTTCGGTAATTTTCATTTTAAGCAACTCATCCCTTGAATAACCAAGTGTTTTGCAAGCGGCATTATTAATTTCGACAATATTTTCGTTTACATCAGTAACAAAAATATCATCGCCCGTGCTGTCGAATAGTTTTTGAAAACGTTCTTCCGATTCTTTAAGTGCTTCGCTAATAGTAACAATACGCTTGTTGCTTTGCTGGAGCTTGTTCAGGTAATTTATCAGTTTGTTTGATGTAAAATAATACACCAATACCATTAGTAGCAAAGCTGCAAAAAGAGCCACCACTACAGCACCAGAAACTGCATTAAAAAGAAATGCCCTGTTTTCTTCTTCATTCACGATAGAAGCGGCGATGTACACATCAAAAGGTTCGAAGTAGGTAAATGCTATGGTTTTTTCTCTGTTTTCAAACACATAGTTGAAGAGACCGTTTTGTTTGCCGCGCATCTGTTTCAGGAAAAGAGTGTCACTCAGATACTCCCCCTGCAGGTTCGGGTGTATATACATGTAGCCATTGCTGTCAAAAACAAAGGCATAACCGCTATTTCCTATTTTAATACGGGATATGATTTTTTTAAGTTCCTCCATGTCTTTTTCCTTATCCCCGACATAGAGCATGCCGATGACGACATTGTCTTTAACAATGGGTTTGTATGCAGTTACGTACCATTCGTTCAAGATGCTGGCTCTGCCATAATATGTCTTACCGGCTTTAACAGGCTCCAGAACAGGAGAGTTGTTAGGAATAAATGTGGCTGTAGCGCGACGGCCATCCTTGTGGCGTACATTAGTAGCCATGCGCACAAAGCCGCTGTCGGTTTTCTGAAAAATTGTTATTGTCCCACCCACAAGGGTCTGCATGCTGTCCACAAAGCTGCTGTCGGCAAATAGTGGTCTGTTGTTGTACAACCAATTCTCCAATAACGCCTGGTGTCTGATGCCATTTACCTGATTTTCAATTTCCACAGGTATTTGACTGCCTTGTCTTTTCAATGATTTACTATTAAAGGCTGATTCAACAACTTTGAGGTTTGAGTGCACTTTTTCCAATTTGAGCATCTTCTCCCTTTCAAACATTTGTGCAATGGTATATACCTCAAGGCTTAATGTCTTTTCAAGCTGTTTGTTGAAAGTACGTACAGAACTGGACACAAACCATACGGTAAGTAAAACTATAACAGCAGTTATGATAAACGCCACAGGAAGGAAAAAACGTACTTTTATGGCAAATGCAGCTTTTTTCAATGGAAGTGCTTTAGGTTTACAGGTAACATGTTTTATTTAGGAAATCCTACAGGCTGAGTAAGAAGGACTTTCTGGTTTTTAGTCAAGGGAATAGCTTTAGCAATATCTCCCCTGTCAAACATACCGAGAACCACTGTAGCCATTTTTTCAGAGGCAGCATAAAGATAGACGTTTTGACTGATAAAACCGACATCTGTGGCCGCATAAAAGTCTTTAGAATCCTTGCTCATCACCACCGACATTTTGCTGTAATCGGCCACATAAACAAGCACCACAGGGGCATCGGCAACAAAACCCTGCCTTCCCATATCCTTACGAAAATCCCCTTCTTTAATAGCTTTAAGCATATTCTTTTCTGCATCATACAGATATACACCAGTTTTAAGTGAAACATAAATATCAATTTCTTGGTCGTTCATAGCCGATGGAGCTGTTCTTTTGCCTTCATCAGGCCGGTTAATGCCGCAAGCTGCCCACAACAGGTCTGCTAGTTGTTGCATTGTCAATTCTACATTACTAAAAGCTCTTTTAGACTGGCGTAGCGATAATGCTTCCATTATGGGCATGCCCCCTTTTTTATTGGGCTCGGGTAAATTAATATCCTTAATACCCTGGGGAAATGATACTTTAGTTATGCTTATAAATGTCAGAAGAAAGATTATTTTTTTCATAATTGCATTTATTTTATTATGCAAAAATACAATAATTGCTGAACTTAGTGTTTGTGTTTGAAATGAGGACTGTCACCCCATTCACTATAAGCTACTTCAGCTCCGGCAATTTTAATGCGGGCTTCTATACAATTTTTGCAATCATCAGCATTTTCATCGGTACAAGGCTTGCCTTGGTAAAGGGTGTAGCTGTCGCGGTATTTTCCGGGGGTAATATTGGGCATCAGTATGTTGGCACCAATTTTAATGATTTTTTCACGCCCCACTTTGTCGATAGCTTGCAGTGCCGTTGTGGCAGCAATATTTATATCCTTCATCATAATGCGTAGCAAAGCCACCATTTTCATTGTCATCTCAAAACGTTCTTTAACAGGTAAAAGTGCATCTCTATTGGCGTACAGTGGTGTGTCGGCATGTTCTATGTAAGGTCCCATACCACACATATCAATATCAAAATGTTTCATGAATAAAAGATCATCCGCCAGAGAATCCAATGTTTGATAGGGCAGGCCAATCATAACTCCGGTACCTGTCTGATAACCTATTTCTTTCAGATGGGTAAGGGCTTCAAGTCTTTTGTCGTAACTGTGTAAATCATTATTTGGGTGCAGTTTATGGTACAAATTCCTGTCGGATGTTTCAATACGTAATAAGTACCTGTGCGCTCCAGCCTCGAACCACTTTTTATAAACTTCTTTGTTTTGTTCACCCAACGATAAAGTAATACCCAGCTTATTCTGTGATATTTCATTTATTTTTCTGAGTAGGTATAATATTCTTTTTGTAAAAGTTTCTGATTGTATTTCACCGGATTGTATAACAATTGATCCAAACTTATTTTCATAAGCAAACTTAGCTGCATTCAATACTTCAGTGTCATTTAGGTTGTACCGGTTAACTTTTTTATTGTCCTTTCTAATACCACAGTAATAACAGTTTTTATTACAAATGTTTGAAAGTTCTATCAAACCACGTAAATAGACTTTATTCCCCAGATACTCTTGCTTTATGGAAGCCGATTTTTCAAAAAGCATAGTTCGCTCATCTCCCTTTACCGACAGCAATGTAAGAATATCCTGTTTTGAAAACTGAGTTTTATTTAATATCTGATTTATCATCTGTTCTCAAAAGTATAGTAAGAATTATTATTTTTTCATGAATGGTTCGGTAACTCTTTCGAAAATGCCCGACATCCATGCGATGACCATGCCGTAGTTTGTTACGGGAATACCCTTATCGATAAATGGTTTAAGGCGTCCGTTAAGTTGTTTTTGTGTTACCATGCAGCCTCCGCACTGAATTACTATAGCATAATCTTCTATAGCGCCAGGGATATCCGAGAGGCCTGATACGACAACAAATTCGGGATATTTACCTGTGTGTGTTTTTATCCAACCGGGAATTTTATAACGCCCTATATCCTCGCAACTCACTTGATGGGTGCAGGATTCGAGAATGAGTACTTTATCCGTGTCAGATAAGCAGTTAATATAGGGCGTGCCCTGAAGACAGGCATTAAAATTACCTCTGTAGTGGGCAAACAAAATACTGAAACTGGTAAGCATAATATCATCCGGAACTATTCGAGAAACCTGGGCAAACACCTGGCTGTCGGTTACAACCAACGAAGGTTTAAGGCCCTTTTTCAGCACATCCTCCAACTCACTTTCCTTAACTGAAACACATATACAATCATTGTCCAACACATCTCGCCATGCCATTACCTGAGGCAGTATCATGCGGCCTGCAGGAGCTTCAGAATCAATCGGGGTAACCAACAGTACCGTATCCTTGGGTTTTACAATGCCTCCGAATAAAGAATTATTTGCATATACACTTTCGGGCATAGTCTTGACTATATAATCAATCAACTGCTCTTTTTGGGATGCATCAAACGTAGAAAAATCCAGTACAGGCACACTGTATTTTGATTCAATCATGTTTTTGGTTTCCGTGTCGAGCGGTGCCAGGTCTGATTTATTGTGAACAACAATGAAAGGCACATTATAATCATTCAGACGGTCAATAATCTCCTCTTCTGGCCTGTCAAAGGTATTCTGGGTAATGACGAGGATGGCCATATCCACAGCCGGAACGGTTTTCAATGATTTTTCCACCCTGAGGCGCCCCAGTTCGCCTGTATCATCTATACCGGCTGTATCCACAATGATAGCGGGTCCTATACCAAAAATTTCCACTGACTTTTTCACGGGGTCGGTCGTGGTGCCGGGATGGTCCGATACTATGGCGGTGTTCTGTTCAGTCAGGTAATTTATCAGTGCGCTTTTGCCGTTGTTTCTCCTGCCATAAATGCCAATGTGGGGTTTTAAATCCTTGCCTTTCATTTAATTTTAGTTTAAAGAAAAATATTATTGAGTGAGCTAAAGTGAGCTATAGTGAACTATAGTTCGGAGTTAAAGTGATAATTAATAAGTTAAATGTCATGCTATTTAATTAATTTTTTTATCATTTTCGGTCCTTATCTTTCGCCTCTGTCTCCGCCTTCGCCTCCTCCTAAATTCTAAACCCTAAATCCTTAATCCTTCTTAAAAATACAAATCTCTTTTCCCTTCTTTAATTTTTTCCATTTTACTGATGAGCTGCGCTCTGACACTGTCATTTACCATGGCATCCAGTTGTTTGTTTATCAATGTCCATGCTTTTTCAGCAGTTTTCTGCGGGGCATAATCCATCAGGTATTCAGTTAATGTGAGCATGGCATTGGGCGTACAAAAACGTTTGATAAAGCCCGGCACAGAGAATTCCATGAAATGCTCTCCAGTTCTGCCGAGCCTGTAACAAGCCGTGCAAAATGAGGGTAGCATCTGTTGGTCAAGCAGTTCATCAATGATTTCATTAAGTGAACGGTTGTCATTGATACGAAACTGACCCTTATTCAAATCCTGTTGTTCGTTAGCACTTTCGGTCCTTGCATAGCTTCCAAGTTCGAGTTTAGTACCTCCATCTATTTGTGAAACTCCGTATTGCAGCAGTTCATCTCTTATTTCCTTCGATTCCCGCGCGGTGAGTATCATACCGGTGTAAGGCACAGCCAGGCGCAATATGGCAATGACCCTGGCAAAGTCGTTGTCGTTTACAAAATATTTATCCTTTAGGCTAAGCATGGAAGCATCCTTGATGCGGGGGAAGGAAATGGTATGAGGGCCAACATTATAACAGGCCTCGAGGTGATTGGTATGCCTCACAAGTCCCAAGACCTCAAATTTCCAGTTATAAAGCCCAAATAAAGCCCCTATACCTACATCATCAAGGCCTGCATCCTGTGCACGGTCGAGGGCTGTCAGACGGTATGTGTAATCGGCTTTTTTTCCCCTCAGATGATAGGTTTTATATATCTCCGGATGATAGGTTTCCTGAAAAATCTGAAAAGTGCCTATACCGGCTTCTTTTACTGTTTTAAAACCGGCAATATCGAGGGGTGCTGCATTGATATTCACCCGCCGTATTTCACCAGTGCCTTTTTTAGTATTGTAACACAGCCGTACCGTATGCGCAATATATTCAGGGTTGTACTGGGCATGTTCACCATAAACCAGGATAAGGCGTTTCTGGCCATTATCCTCTAAGGCTTCCACTTCATGTATAATTTCAGTATCTGTCAGGGTTTTTCTTTCCGAGTGGATATTTGATGACCTGAAGCCGCAGTAGGTACAGTTGTTTGAGCATTTATTTCCGATATACAAGGGCGCAAAAAGTACAATGCGGTTACCATAAATATTGTTTTTGAGTGTTCTGGCGCCGTCCTTTATTTCTTCTATCAATTCAGGTGTTTCAGCATTCAGCAGAACGGCCGTTTCGTATAGGCTCAACCTTTTTTTCGACAGCGATTTCTGAATTATATCGCGCACCTGAATTTTGTCTGCTTTTGAAGTAAAAAGAATATTTTCAATTTCTGATGCATCAATAAAAGGCTTTATTGGTTCATCCGTTATGCTGTATTTTTCAGGTTTGAAAATCATTTTGTTTTAGTTTTAAGCGTATTTTTTTACTGGAATTCATTTTACAAAGGCAGTTTAATAATAAACTTGGTACCCACATCGGGTGTGCTTTCTATTTCGACAGTACCATTGTAAATGTCCAGCATTTTTTTAGCTATGGATAACCCCAGGCCGCTACCGGAGATATTTCTGGTTTTTTCGTTTTTAATACGGACAAAATCCTTGAAAAGCAGCGCTGTTTCTTCTTCTGTCATACCTATACCGGTGTCTTCAACAATAATCCTGACATGGTCGTCATGTTTTTTAATATTCAAGTAAACCTCTCCATTCTCCCTGTTGTATTTCACAGCATTAGAAACAAAGTTGTTGAGCAGGACTTCTATTTCATAACTGTCGGCATTAATTATCAAATTTTCTTCGGCATCAAGATATACTTTGATATTGCGTTGAATAGCAAGTGGTTCTACAGTGTCCACTACAATTTTGGCCACTTCATGCAGGTCAATGGATTTAATTTCGCGGGTGCGGCGGCCGGATTCAATTTTTGTCAGGTCGAGCAGGTCCATAATAAGGCTTCTCATGCCCTTAAGGCGCTCTATTGAGCGATTAATCATCATATTGTAATCCTCAATTTTATCACCGGCTTGTTTTTCCTGCATTATCCTGAGATAGCCTTCGATGGCATTGATAGGTGATTTGAGCTCATGCGACAACACCGAAAGAAACTGAAAGCGTATTTGTTTGCCTTCATGATTCAGTTTGCGGGTCATACGCTTAAGGTAGAGGTTTTTCGTAATGCCTTCTATGGCGGCTCTGATTTCCTGTGGTGTAAAAGGTTTTGGAAGAAAGTTATAAGCCCCGTTGTTTGTTGCTTTGATGGCCAGGTCGAGGGAAGCATAAGAAGTTATCATCATAACCGAAACATCTAAGTCTTTTTTTCTAATGTCATCCAAAACTTCTATACCACTGATACCGGGTAACTGGTTATCGAGCAACACAATATCGATGTGTTGGGTATTCATAATTTCAATGGCTTTTTCGCCTGTTTCAGCCTCGATAATATCGAAGCCAAAATCTTCTTCCATAAAGGGGAAGCAGACGTTGTAATTGCGTAGCGAGCGCATTACACCGGTTCTGATGCCAGGCTCATCGTCAACAATAAGAAGTTTCAGGGTCATCATGGCTTTTAGATTTTAAGAAGTTTATTAATTTCGCGGTGGAGTTGGTCGGGACGAATACCCTTTTCGATATATTTGTCGGCTTTAATCCAACTTTTGTCATCATCGCTTTCAACGCTGAATGTCATACCTGTTTCGGCAGTTATAGCCGTAGCAATGATAACCGGAACTTGTGGCGTGATTTTCTTGATTTTATGACTAAGAATAAAACCACTGTCCTGGTTTTCCATCATGAGGTCGAGAATATACAGATCGGGTGTTATACGGTTTATCAAATCTTCCGCTTCCTTTTGTCCACAAGCTGTTATCACATCAAAACCCATGTGCTCAATCATTGTTTTCATCTGAAAAAGATAATCGGCATCATCGTCCACTATGAATACTGTTTTTTTTGCTTTTGTTGTCATATCAATTCAATATTAATGAGGTTATTTAGTTCTTGGGATAATTAAAGTAAAAGTTGTACCTGTAGGCCCTTTTGTAAGGTCACAATTCGATTGCACATCAATCCTGCCGTTATGCATTTTTATAATACCGTAAACAAGCGGTAGTCCCAGTCCGGTGCCTTTACCAGGTTCCTTAGTAGTAAAAAAAGGTGTAAAGAGTTTGTCCATATTTTCTTCAGAAATACCGGTGCCGGTGTCCTTAAATTTTACGATGAGATGTTGGTTGTCTTCATCAATAGTGAGGGTGAGGGTGCCCCCTTCGGGCATGGCCTCAATGGCATTTTTTTCTATATTGGTAAAAACCTGCATCATCTGGTCGCTGTCGAACATTATGTAAGGATTTTTGACCATGGATTCAATATTTACCTTTATATTAGCCGGTACTACGACAGATTCGAGGCTTCTGTTGGCAAATTCAACGATATTGTTTTCCGACAATCTAACCTGATTTTTACGGGCGAAGTTCAGCAATCCCCCTACTATCTTCTTGCACCTGTCGGCCTGTTCAACAATAAGTTCAAGGTCTTTGATGGCAGGGTCGTCTTTACGGATATCTTCCATCAGCAGGTTGCTGTACATGGTAATCACACCGAGGGGGTTGTTGAGTTCGTGAGCTATCCCTGCAGAGAGTTGACCCATGTGTGCCAGTTTTTCCGACTGTTTAAGCTGCATGCGTGCATTGGCGAGTTTTTCGTTCGACAAGTTAAGCTCAATAATTGATTTATGCAGTTTTTCGATGGAGTATGGCAAGCACATCTCGCTTTCGGCGCTGCCATAAATGATAGCGATGGCATGTTCGACACAGGTATCATAACCACAGGCCCCACAATTAAGGTGATCTTTTGCGGTTTGTTTGCCCATGTCCCGTAGTATTTTTTCAATTTTTTGGCTATCCGGTGTTTCCAAGCGGCGATCACGCGCAATAAATGTCTGCGATAAGTCTATATCGCCGAAAGAACCGAGTTCATTTTCCCAAAAAAATGTGTCAAAATTTGCAAGTTTCTTCTGTACATATTTGCTAATAAGCCTTCTTTTAAAAAAGTGACCGTTTTTGTGCGACATACCCGGCCCCATAATGCAGCCGTTGCAACAAAGCAATTCGAGATGTGCACTGGCCATAGCGCCTTCCTCAAATTCTTTAATAGCATCTTTGAAATTACTTTTTCCGGCAGTGACAATAATTTCACCATCAATAATATCATCGGTTTTATTCACCGATTGCAATAATCCCCTGCTGATAGGGAAAATAGCTCCTTTGCCCGAATGAGGCCCGTCAAAGTCGGACAAAGGGACATTGTCGGGGAGAATATTGTTAATTTTAAAAAGTTGCTTTAGTTCAATAAATGTCAGGGCATCGTCAACCTCATCCGATTCTGCCTTTTTGGCTACACACGGGCCTATAAATACCACTTTGACATCTGTTCCGTAAAGTTTTTTTGCCACACGTGCCGTAGCTACCATGGGAGAAGCCACCGGCACCAGATTCGGAACAAGGTCGGGGTGATAATGTTCAATATAAAAAACAATGGCAGGACAATCGGAAGTGATGAAACCCTTGCCGGATTTATTCTCGATAATTTTTCGGTATTCAAGAGCCACAAGGTCGGCGCCAAAAGCCACATCCATTACTTTGTAAAAGCCCAGAGCCCTGATCATGCCTACCAGTACCCTATGGTTATCTGATTCAGGAAAATCAGCCGGGAAGCTGGGCGCCAGGCAGGCGACTACTTTTTCGCCACGCGATAACATTTCCCCTACCATATCAAGAGAATTAAAATATACCTTCGCCTGCTGGCTGCATACACTCACACAATTTCCACATCCGATGCACCTTTCGCTAAGAACCTCAGCTTGCCCGTTGATGATTTTAATAGCTTTGACAGGGCACTCCCGCACACAGGTATAGCACACCCGGCACTTGTCCTTTACCGTAAAAACCAGCTTA
>JAKIYU010000206.1 GCA_022708385.1 Bacteroidota bacterium
GCATTGTGCAGCTTGTAAGAATTCCCCAATACAACGATGTTCTGGTTACCGACACCCTAACCTGCCTGAAATGGAATGGCAGCCTGGGTGGGGTGCTGATTTTTGAGGCACAGGGCAATGTTACACTCAATGCACCTGTGGATGTAAGTGGTAAAGGGTTTGCAGGTGGTGTTGCTTTTACCTGCGATGCCGATTTTCAGAACACAACCCCCCTTTACGTGATGCCTAGTTATTTGGGCAATAAAGTCAAAGGTGAAGGTATTTCGGCTTTGTCCCCCAACTTAATGGGTGGCAGGGGCACACTTGCCAACGGGGGTGGCGCCGCGGGGGCGCAGCCGGCTCTTAACGGCATGACCGACGCCTTGTACAACGGCGGTGGCGGCGGTGGCAACTATGGCGCTGGCGGTAACGGGGGCAAATCGAGTACCTTTTACACCACACAGTACCCCGGTGGCCTTGGGGGGAGAGCCCTGAGCTATTCTAACACGGC
This sequence comes from Bacteroidota bacterium, assembly GCA_022708385.1. Lineage (GTDB taxonomy): Bacteria > Bacteroidota > Bacteroidia > Bacteroidales > PXBB01 > JAKIYU01. The sequence goes on from JAKIYU010000206.1 coordinate 491, forward strand.
TCATAAAATATTTATGGGCGGCGGTGGGGGCGCAGGGCACAGGAAATATACCACCTCAGGACCCACCAACGGAACCAATGGCGGTGGCATTGTGATTATCGTAGCCGATTCGCTTATGGGTAACAATGCCAACATTAGTGCTGATGGCATTAACAATCAGGATGTGTTAAACAACACGGGCAGAGGGGACGGGGGCGCAGGCGTTACCGTGTTGCTCGATGTGCAGAATTATTCAGGCGCCTTGAATGTGTCGGCTAAAGGAGGCCATGGGGGCGATAATGCGGGGGGTAATTTTATAGGTCCCGGCGGTGGCGGGGGAGGCGGTGTGGTTTGGGTTAAGCAACCGAGCCTGCCATCCGGTATTACCTGCAATGTAAACGGAGGCACGAGCGGCCTGCAAATGACCTATTCCGACCCCTGGGGGGCTACCGACGGCGCACAGGGCGCCACCCTCAACAGCCTGGTATTGCCGGCAGGACAAAATATCTTTGTGCCTTTTACCTCCACAACAAACATTGCCTCTAATGCCCCTGTTTGTACTGGCGACACCCTGTTTTTGACCGCTGATTTGGTTACAGGTATAGATTCATTTTTATGGGTAGGCCCCAATGGTTTTGTATCGCACAGTCAAAACCCCTATATACCCAATGTAAGCGCCGCAAACGCAGGGGTATATAGTTTATACCTGATAGATAACGGTTGCTCCGGCCCGGCTGTAACGACTACTGTTACAATTTTTCCCGCTCTTAGTGTATATGCGGGAGCTGATACAATAATTTGGTGTGGCACTTTTGCGACTCTTACCGCAACAGTTACCGGGGGCAGCGGCAGCTTTCTTTACGATTGGTCTCCGAACGTCCTGCTGACCAATCCGCATGAACAAAATACATCAACAATATCACTGAATTGTAGTGTTCTGTTTATAGTTACTGTAACAGACTCAATAACACAATGTAAAAACACAGATACCGTCTGTGTTATCATGTATTGCTCACCGCCAACATTATTCGTCAGTGCTCAACCAGACACTATTTGTACAGGCGATAGTGTAACTTTAGATGTAACTAATGGTTGTTATCAACCATACAGTTACACATGGTCTTCAACCCCAGGCAATTTTCATTCAACGCTAAGCAATTTTATTGTAAACCCAGTTGTAACTACAACATACACAGTAACTGCAACAGATGGTTTTTATACAAACACCAGTTCAGTTGTAGTAACTGTAACTTCTTCGCTCATGGAATACCTAATAAGTTCCGACACAATGTGCCTTTCAGGCACTACCACTACCATCAGCACGAACGGGTCCGACACAGGAGTGTATTACATACTGTACAAAAACGGTGTGGTGTTAGGCCCGCCTCTGGCAGGCACAGGTTCAGCGCTTTCATGGGATATGCTCAGCAGCGGTGTGTATTATATGGAGGCGTACGACAGTACAGGTCTGCCTTGCGGCAACTATTTCAGCAATACCCTTGTGATTGGTCACCACCCCCTGGTTGTTCTTGGCAATGACACCACTGTGTGCAATGTTTTTACATTAACCCTTGTCGGCCCGCCCGGCCTGGGCTATAGCTACACCTGGTTGCGCCTGCCCGACGATACCCTCGGACAAAGTCAGTACCTGTACCTCGATTACTCTACCAGCGGTCTGGGACAGTACTATTACACCCTGCATGTAAGCGATTCCAATCAATGTTTCGGTGCAGATACCATTGGGGTTAATTTTCAGATATGCCCTTCAGTGCACGAATACGGGGCGCATTTCACCGAGGTGTTTCCCAATCCGGCCAGTACCTATATTGAAATAAAAACGGAAATAAATCATATAACTGATATTGAGATTATCAATATGCAGGGGGTTGTTGTACTCATCAGCCCTTTAAGTTCCAAAATTGATATCAGCCACCTGTCTCCCGGTTTTTATATCCTCCGTTTTTCTGATGGAACCCGGCAATATCACAAAAAATTTGTAAAAAACAGGTTTTAAAAATATTCATAAACGGGTATCACTCTAATATTAATATCGTGGTATTCATAGGTTTCCTTTTGGTCTAATGTTATAACGACCCCTTCTTTAAGATTCAATACGCGACAAGCTTCTGCCAGCCCTCTCATTTCCCTGTCTTTAGTTTTCGAATTGTCCATAAAATACGATACCTGCACCGGTAAAAATTTATTATCTTTTTCCACAATAAAATCACACTCATATTTTTCTTTATAATAAAAAACTTTGCAATCCGACTTTATTAATTCTAATAACACCATATTTTCAAAAAGTTTTCCCTTGTTTTCTGAAACAGAAAATTCGATTGAAGACAGCAAGCCGGTGTCAATACTATAAACCTTTTTATCTGACTTTTCTTGTTTCATTTCTGAAAAGTTGAATTTTGGAACAGCCAGACTTAAGAAAACGGTATTGCAATACTTTAAAAAGTCGTATAAATAATTATTACTTACCTTATAATTCATCGAGCGCAAATCATTATATATTTTGTTCACCGAAAGGGGTTTGCCCATGTTTGCATATATTTTTTTAATAAAAAATTTCAAAAGAACAGCATCAGCCACTTTATAACGCTCTATGATATCGCGGTAAACCATAGTATTAAAGTAGCTCTGTAAAGTCTTTAAGCGGGTATCGTTATCAAAATTTACCAGAGCGGGAAATCCTCCATTCTTTAAAAATTGTTCCGTGTGGTTAATTAATGCGGCCTTTTTTTGTGAATGATACAAGGAATAGTCAAAATTTTTAAAACTCAAATATTCCTTTAAATTTAATGGAAGTACTGTATATGTAATAGTGCGTCCACGTAAGGATGTGGCAATTTCAGTACTCAACAGTTTCGCATTAGAGCCCGTAATGAATATTTTTTTTGTAAGGTTGTCGTATAGGCGTCTGATGAACTTTTCCCAACCGTTGATGTTCTGAATCTCATCAAAAAAGAAAAAGCAGTCTGCAATATTCAAATCAGGATATAACTCATAATAAGATTGCAGAATAAGGTCAAGATCTGCAGTCTGTAAGTTGAGGCGTTCGTCTTCAAAATTTATATAGAGAATATGCCTGGGGGAAACGCCCTTTTCGATAAGCTCTTTAATAATGGATAACAACAAATATGTTTTCCCACTTCTGCGCGGCCCTGTCAGGCTCACAATTAATGGGATATCTAAAGGTATATGCAGCTTTCGGGGCTGTATTTCGGGCAATTTCTGTTCCTGCGATTCCTTAATAATGGTTTTTAAAATGTTTTTCATTATAGTTTTTTTACAAAAGTAATATAAAATTCGCAGATTTTACGAAATAAAATACTTTTGTTTCGCAGATTTTACGAATTTAATGTAAAATTTTTCGTAAATATTACGAAATAATAAAAAATATTTACTTCATCTCCAGCTTTTTAGCATTAACCAACAAGGCAATATATTTACAAAATGCAATATAAATATACATTACCGCCCCACCACCTTACGCAAAAAGCGCTCTTTTTCATTTATTCCAAATTTACAAACTATTGTTATGTTAAGTGTCATTCTGAACGAAGTGAAGAATCTATATTCATTTAAATCAGATATTTCGCTTCGCTCAATATGACAAAATACATTTAACTTAACACTATATTCAGTAAAAAAATTATATTTTTTTATTATTCCCGCCGCATATATGTATTAATTAATATTATTTTTGTTCTAAATATATTTAAACAGGGTATTATATTAATTTTAAACTTAAACTTATGAAGACAAAACAGAATACCTAATTATTCAAAAGATTATTAAAGTGTATTTATTTCATCCCCAGATTTTTGTCATTAACCAACAAGGCAATAGCCTCTTGTAGCCGTTTCTGAATGGTTTCGGGTCTTTTGGCTTGCGTAATCCATAGCACATAATGCTTTTTGTGCGAGGGCGCCAGTTTGTTGAAGTTCCGGAGCGCCGGTTCCCGACGGGCCAACTCTTGCGTGATAAATGCCGGTACCGAAAATGCTGATTTCTCAGCGGCAAGGGGTGCTGGCCATATCACACGACCGGTTTTAATATAGGAATCAATCTTCTTTAACCCGGCTTCGGTCATCCGGCTTTCGGCCATGAGGCGGCCCACTTTTTTCTGATTGACTTCCGACCAAAGAGCTGTGTTTTTTCGTGGTGTAAATTTGATGGTATATCTTTCTTCATCAAGCCTGTTTAAAATACTGTCAATCCATCCATAGTAAAGGGCTTCATCCAATGCTTCTGTATAGGTTGATACTTTTTTGCAGGTGTTTTTTAAAGAAAATCATTTTAATGCCCGGGCTGGTGGCGTGGTTTTTCTTAAGCCATGTGCGGAAAGCCGCAGGAGAATCAAATGTATGGCGTCCAGGGGTATCATAGGTTTTATTTGTTTATTAGGGGTTTGAGCAAATACTCCAGACCATTCAGTTTAACCCCTAACTTGGATTAAAATTACGTATTATTTTAACAAAAAAGTTCATTAATTCTAACGTTGATGAATTTTTTTGTTATATCTTTGTAATACGTAA
>JAKIYU010000207.1 GCA_022708385.1 Bacteroidota bacterium
GCCACCATCAAACGTCCATTCCCATGCATTGGGCGCATTTTGCGACAGATCGGTAAAGTTAACTGTACCACCGGCATTTATAGTCGTGATATTGGCAGTAAAATCAGGAATAGGTGGAGCTCCAGCATTATTTACCACAATGTAATTATTCTGAACCACATAGGTGGCCCCGCAGGCATTGCTGGATGTAAGCACAACGGAATAAGTGCCCGTATAAGAATACACATGAACAGGGTCTTTAAGCGTAGAAGTATAACCGTCGCCAAAACTCCATAACCATGTAGTAGGCAAAGTGCTGTTTGTGTTACTGAAAAAATGTACGGTATCGCCGGTTTCCACCACAGTATCATTGCTGTAAAATGTGGACACCGGCGTAGTTACTACATAAATCTGGAGCATGGTTTCGTGAGTACCGCCCGGGCCATAAGCTGTCAAGTAAACATCGTACACACCCTCGTTATAATATGTATGAATGGGGTTTTTATTATGCGAAACAGGTGTGCCATCACCAAAGTCCCAACGATACACTTCAGCATTCTGGCTCAGGTTTTCGAACGACATCGACATGGGTAACACACATGAGGCTGAGGTGGTATAAGTAAAATCGGCCTGTGGTAAAGGCTTCAACTCCTTGACACACGAATAAAACAAGCCTGTTGCCACAAAACCCAGCATCAAAAAAACGCTAAGAAATATATTTAATTTTTTGATGAGGCTCATCAGTATAGTTTTTACAATTCAAACTTTTTAAGATGTTCAGGCACCAATTCAAGATCCGTAAGCGTGTTATTGGTTTCGCTTTCCCTGATCAGGTGAGGTGTTCTATCAAGGTCAATAATTACGATGCGGGGTCTGAGTGTAATAAACTGCATCCATTGGGTCATGTTGTAAGCACCTACCTGGTGGATTACGATTTTATCGCCTTTGTTCAGGAGGGGCAGACTCACATTTTCGCGTATCACATCAATGTTCATGCATAGCGGTCCATAAACAACGGTATCTTCAGTATAGTGTGTGAAAGGTTGTGCGGGTGTTATTTTATGGTCGTACCAGAATGAAGTGAACATGATATTCACACCGGCATCAATAATAGTGGCTCTTTTGCCCGACGACAGGCGTTTGTTAGCTATTACTGAGGAGATAAGGTAGCCTGCATCGTCCACGAGGGCGCGTCCTGTTTCGAGAATGAGCAGGGGCAATTTGTCGGGATTAGAGAAGCTATTGATAAGGGCTGTTGATATGGCTTCGGCAAATTCATCTATACCTGGATTGGCATCTTTTCCTGGCAGAAAAGATCCTTTAAGAGTATTTTTCGAAGGAAAACCACCTCCAAGGTCAATGTACTTTATGCTGTGATTGAATTTCTTTTCGAGAGCAATGGCCAGATCGGCCAGTTTATAGGCAGCTGTGGCATAAGCATAGGGTGCCAGCATAAAAGTGCCAATATGGCAATGTAAACCTGTAAGTTCAAGCTTACCGGAGAACATAATTTTGTTCAAAGCATCCCATGCCTGCCCTGTTTCGTAATTGAATCCAAACCTATCCCACATAGGGTAAATTCCTGTGTCCATATTTACTCTGATAGCAACTCTAGGTTTTTTCTTCAGTTTCTCGGCTATATCAATAACCATATACATTTCATCGAGGTGGTCAATGTGTAACAACGAGTCGTTTTTGATGGCTTTTTCAATGTCAGCATCCGATTTATCGGGTCCGTTAAAAATTATTTTCTTGCCGTTAACACCATTGGCAATGGCTTTATCATATTCGAAGCCAGAGACGACTTCGGCCCATGAGCCTTCCTGATGAAAAACATGACACACGGCATTGAGATAATTAGTTTTATACGACCATGCAAACTGCACTTTTGGATAGCGAAGTGTGAACGCTCTCTTGGCATGGGCATAAGTATCCCGTATGGTTTTTTCTGATATAACAAACAACGGTGAACCAAAACGCTCAGCCAGTTCGTGCACCGAAACCCCGTCAATGTGGGTCATGGGTTGGTATTCCGTTCTTAAACCGAATTTATTTGGCATACCGGCTTCAACTTTTTTTATTACCGGTCTTTCGTATTTTTCTTTTTCTGTATTTTTCATTTTATCTGTATTTAAGATATTTCTTTAATTGTTGCTTATTATAATTCCCCTACAGTTGAGATTTTCTGAAATTCGTCAATATCCACAATCATATCCCACGAATAACGAATAAACATTTTACCGATAGTATAAGCTTTATAAGGTTCAACCTCTTCGCCGAGGGCAAGGCGGACGAGGGCTTCGGGGATATTCTGCCCGGCGCCAACGGCCAGATAAATCCAGGCGGGAATACGCGGGTTAATTTCAAGCAGGTAATATTCATTTTTGGATGATTTCATCATTTCAAGCTCAAATCCACCACGCCATTTGGTCTTGCTCAGAAAATTATGGGTAATACCCAGCAGGTCATTATCTTCTATGGTAATTCCGCCCCAGGCTTTTCCTTTATCGGTAATGTATTGTTTGCGCATAGCAACTGCTGCGATGGTATTGCCTTTGCCATCACCAAGGCCGGTCACATTGTATTCGGTTCCTTTGATAAATTCCTGAATAACAATAGGCAAACCCCACTTGGCAGCGATTTTATTGAAATACGCCTGAGCCTGCTCTGCACTATATGCAATGTAGGCATCATAGTACTTGCCTTTAACCACGATGGGATAGGTAAAATCGCGTGTAAGGCCGAAAATATCAGAAATATTAAAAATCTCACGACTGAAGGGCACTTTGATGCCATATTTTTTTCCAAAAGCGGGTAAATTAACTTTATGGCGCTCTTCAAATTGTTCCATAGTGGGTAAAAACAATTTAATACCCATGCTATTCAATGTCTTTTCCAATTTTATAAAGGAATACAATTCCGCATCGAAATTGGGTATGATAATATCAATTTTTTCGACTGAATGTATGTAGTTAAGTCGTTCGAGAAGGCTGTCGGTACCTGATGAGGGATAAGGAATCTGGTAGGTTTTATCCACAACATCGTGCATATAAATACCCGGTTCGAGCGACTCATAGGCAAAGCCTATAATTCTTGAATCGAATAGCAAGCTATCCCTTATACCTCTTATAACAGGAATACCGGGACCAGGACTGTCAATGGCGTTTAGGCCGGTTACAGCAATACAATATTTCTTCTTCATCTGAAATCAAGATTGAAAGGATTATTTATTCTGCCGAGGTATCTAAAAGATTCGAGGCTTTCAGCATGTGCATAAAGTCGTAGTAGTCTTTTTCTATAGTGGCACTATCGGTGTTGTATTTATCAAGCAGTTGCTTTTTAATATCGGCCTCGGTTTTATTTTCTTTTAGAAAATTAATAATTTCAACACCAATGGGGTTTACAGTAAATGATTCTCCGGTAGTGGGATTAAATATAAATCCGTTTTCACTTATTGACACATTTTTGCTGATTTTCATTGTATAAATAAATTATTGAAAAAAGTTAATAAATTATTAAATTAAAAATATTAGGTAAATTACTAATATTTTACTGCAAACTTACATGAAAATATTTAATTAGCAAAAAAACACATGGGCGTTTTTCAATTTGTTTTTGAACTTATTTTTTTTGACAAAAAAAATTACAAATACACGTTAAAAAAAGATTTACGTTCAGTATTCAATTATATGTTTGAAACCTTATTAGGCAAGTGTTAGTAAAATCATTTGCAATACCTATTTAATTATAGTATTTTTGCAATAAATGAGGGCGATATTAAATATTCTGATGGCAAGAGTTTGGAAATTCTGTGTCTTTTTTTTATTTGTTGTTTCTGCAACACTTCAACTTCATGGCCAGTGCTTTGTGAATGTTGATTTTGCATATACGGCTAACTGCCATGGACAACCCACACACTTTAACGACTCATCAACCACAAACACCGGCAACACTATTATTACATGGGCATGGAACTTTGGAGACGGAGGCTCAGCAAATGTAAAAAACCCTAATCACCTTTATGTTGGAGGTGGCACTTACACTGTTACTCTTACAGTAACTACTGCTCAGGGATGCAATGGCAGTATAAGTATGCCTGTATTAGTGGGCACACCGCCTCTTGCAGCCTTTACTATCAGCAACTCTCCTGTTACCTGCAACCAGGAATTCTTCGACTATACTAACAACTCTACAGGTAACAATCTAAGCTACGTCTGGACTTTCGGCGATGGTTCCACATCGGTGCAGCACACCCCACAACATGCGGTGCCTCCTATGCCCAATAGTTGTTCGGGGTATAATTACAACACACAACTGATGGTTACAGATGCAAATGGTTGTATTTCGGCTGCAAGTCAGATCGTTTATGTTCAACCCCGCCCCACAGCAGATATTGTCAGTGCCAGCGACCATATATGTGCCATTTTTGTCAATGGCCATTACGAAGCGGAACACACCTTATTCAACATGTCTTTTGCTCCCTGCCTTCAGTCGTATGTGATTGACTGGGGCGACGGCACGCCTCCCGAAAGTGAAAGTACGGATTCGATAAGTTACAGTCACATGTACAATAATTACGGACTTTTTCCTGTAACAGTATATGGCATCAGCAACAACGGGGCATGCAGCACAGTAGTTTTTCGCGACACTGTATTGATTGAAATAACTCCTACAGCCGGTATCATTGGACCAAGCGCTTCATGGATCAATGGCTGCGTTCCGTTTACGACATATTTTATTGTCAACTCAACTGTGACCCCCACGACCACACAGACAGTGATTTGGGGTGGCATGGACACGGTTACGCTGCCCAACACCGTAACCAAAGGCGACACTGTGTGGCATACCTTTACTGTCAGTGGCTGCGATTCCGCAGGCGTGATGAACCCTTTCAACATTGTCCTGACTGCCGAAAATCAATGTGGCACCAGCTTTACTTCATGGGGAAATTATACCGTCCACAGGCCCCCAATTGCAAATTTTAATGTGCCAGACACTATCTGCAAAAACGATTAT
>JAKIYU010000208.1 GCA_022708385.1 Bacteroidota bacterium
AAAATTAAAAGCGAACGGCCCGGTGCCAAGGTTTTTCTCAATAATGAATATAAGGGACTGACCCCTTTTAATGCCGCCGTAATGGAAGGCGACTATCTATGGAAAATTGAAAAGGACAAATATTATCCCGAAGAAGGCAACTTTACAGTAACCGTTGGCAACCCACCCGAAGTGAATAAGACTCTGCGCCCCAAATTTGGGAAGCTTACCATCGAAAGCAAACCCGAAAGTGGCGCTACGGTGTTCATAAACGAAATTGAAACCGGTAAAACCACGCCTTTTACCGATGAGCAATATACCAGCGGTATCTACACCCTTACCTTGCGCAAAGCCAATTATTACGATGCCACACAAAGCTTTACCGTGAGCGATGGCAAGCCCACAGCTCTGAGTATTGACATGAAACCCCGCTTTGGCAGTGTTACCATTACAACTGAGCCCGAAACGGGTGCTGCCATTACCCTCGATGGTGTAAATTTGAACCAGACCACGCCTTTTACCCTGCCCAAGTTGAGCAGCTGCACCCATAAGGTTGAAGTTGTTAAGGATATGTACGAGCCGGCTGAAAAAACTTTTACCGTTGCCGATGGTCAAACGGCCACCATAACCCTTACGCTTAAACCCGTTTTTGGTGAAATAAGCATTTCTACCAATCCTGCGGCCGATATTTACATTGACAAGGTAAAGGCCGGTAACGGCACCCTAAGCAATAAACGTTTGGTAAGTGGCACCCACCTGCTCGAAGCTAAAAAAGACAAGCATACCGACGCCACCAAAACCATAAACGTGCTTACCGGCACTAAAGAGAGTTATACACTTGAGCCCAAACCCAAAACGGGGACACTCTCGGTAACCACCACTCCTATGGATGCCGAGCTGTATGTGGATGGTGTGCTGAAAGGGCAAACGCCCCTGTTTGTGCGCAACCTGCTCATAGGTTCATATTCGGTACAGATAAAAAAGAGCGGTTGCGGCACAGTAAACAAAACAGTTGAAATTAAAGAAAACCAGACCACCGAACTTAACGAAACCATGCCCCAGGGCGAGCAGGTTACCATAAACACCAACCCAAGTGGTGCCCGCATAAAGATAGATGGCGGCTCCGAGCAAAACGCGCCCTATAGCGGCACACTCAGCTATGGCAGCCATACCATAGTTGCTGTACCTACAGCACAAGGCTATCTCGAAACCACCGAAACCATTAATATTACACAAAGCGGCAAAACCACTTATACCATAAACCTGAAGCCCGACAGTAAAAACTACACCGAGTCCGCCTCCGGCCTCAACCTCGAAATGGTATTTGTACAAGGCGGCACCTTTACCATGGGCTGCACAAGCGAACAAGGCAGCGATTGCGATAATGACGAAAAACCGGCACACAGTGTAACAGTGGGCGATTTTTATATAGGAAAGTATGAGGTAACACAGGCACAGTGGCGTGCAGTAATGGGCGCTTCGGCTACGCTCAGCGCCCCATCAGGTTTTAAGAATTGTGATAATTGCCCTGTAGAGAGTGTTAGCTGGAACGATATACAGGAGTTTTTGAAAAAGCTGAATGCCAAAACGGGTAAGACCTACCGTTTGCCCACTGAGGCAGAGTGGGAGTATGCGGCAAGAGGAGGGAGCAAGAGTAATGGGTATAAATACAGTGGCAGTAATAATGTGGGCAGTGTGGCTTGGTACACCGATAACAGCGGCAGCAAAACCCACCCTGTTGGACAAAAATCGCCTAACGAGCTGGGTATATACGATATGAGCGGCAATGTGTGGGAGTGGTGCAGCGATTGGTATGGTAGTTATAGCAGTAACAGTCAAACAAATCCACAGGGAGCTATATCGGGCTCGAGTCGCGTGCTTCGCGGCGGCAGTTGGAGCGACGGCGCCAGGGGCTGCCGCTCGGCCAATCGGAGCGGCAATAGCCCCGGCGACCGTATCAGTAACCTCGGCTTCCGCCTCGCGGTTGTCTTTTAGTTCGTTTGGTTAGCTTTTCCGGTTTATCCTTTGAGCTAAGAGGGTGCGAGGTTGCCGGAAAAAATCAAAGTGAAGCAAGCGGAGCGAGGCGTAACGTGATTTTTGAAGGCAAACGAGCTTAAAATTTTTAAAAATGAAATTTACTTTTTTACATTATATTTGTTTATTAAATTATGTAATAATAGGGAGCGTTAAAAAAGCAGCATATATATGTAAAACCTGCAGCATATATGAGGATAAAAATATTAACAATACCATTTAATAACGACACTGGCATTTTTGAGGATAAAGACATGCAGGATTTTTTGAGCAACAAAAAGGTATTGATGCAACAGTCGCATTTTTTTACTGCCGGAGGCAAACCCTATTGGACAGTGTTTGTTGAGTATGATGATATATTTAAAAAGGAGAATGCCATACCCCCGCTTTCGGAACCTGAACGGGCCTTGTTTGACCAATTGCAGGCGTGGCGCAAAGAAACAGCCGAAAAAGAAGGCGTGCCTGTATTTATTATTGCCAACAACACAGAGCTTTCAACATTGGCTCAAAAAGCCCCCCGTACCATGGAAGGTTTAAAACAGATAAAAGGCTTTGGCAACAAGAAGACACAGAAATACGGCAAAGAGCTACTGGATATGATTACAGCTTTTTACGAACGCCAAACTATCAACCAACCAAAAAACTGAAAAAAATTAAAAAATCTTTAAAATGTACAATAAGCTAATAAGGTATGGTTAAGTGTTTTAAAGTTTTTACTAAGGTAATAAGGTATATGTTTTATATAAGAAATTATTTACATCTAAACAACCTTATTACCTTAGTAACCACCATATACAACGACGAAATTAACCTTATTACCTAAGTAACCACCTATACAACGACGAAATAAACCTTATTACCTTAGTAACCGCAGCCATCTCAAGCATGATTAGACCTTATTACCTTAGTAACAACATAATAGCATAATGATAATAAACCTTATTACCTTATAGCCATGAAAATACTTTACAATAATTTATATACTCATTTTGTTTTGATTACTCAGGACAGATACCCGTTTATCAAAGAAGAAAACCGCATTAGAATTGAAAAATATATTACCGGAATTGTAAGCAACCACGATTCAAAACTTTATGCTATTTATGCCAACCCCGAACATGTTCACTTTCTTATTTCGCGTTCTCCAAAAATCGCTGAACAAGAATTATTAACCCGAATAGCCAATGCAGCAGCGAAGTTTATTTTAGACAACAAACTGTGCAACAGTAAATTCTCGTGGCAAGACTCGGCTTCTGCTTTCTCAGTTTCAAAATCCGATATCGATAAGGTTTGCAAGTACATTCTTAATCAACCCGAACACCATAAAAAAACAAGCTTTCAGCAGGAATACGATGAATTCATAAAATATTATCAAAAAACAGTAAAATGGGAAATAAGCTAATAAGGTTTGGTTTGGCGTGTAAACCTGTTATTTACTAAGGTAATAAGGTTTAATGTGCGCCTTAAAAATTAACTGTTAAATCGTCACAAAGAACAAAGCATATTGCAATAAAATTAAGTAAACAAAATACAAATGTACATTACACCTTAGTAATTTTTGCCGCTTTTTGAGCGGTCTTTCAACTTTCTAACTTTTAACTTTCGACTAAAATGGGAGCCGAACAATATCCAATAATCGAAAAATGGCAGGACATCCAGAACTGGATGCTCGATACAGTTGAAAAGTTTCCTAAAAGCACACGCTTCACTATAGGCACAAGGCTCATTAATATTGTGCTTGATGTAACTGAAAAATTAATTGAAGCCATATATACAAAAAACCGTACACATATATTGGTACAGGTCAACATATATATTGAAAAACTTCGTATTTTCAACCGTTTGTGCCTGCGTCGGCAATATTATACCCTAAAGCAATACGAGTATATTTCAACTGAATTGCAAACCTTTGGCAGCATGCTGGGCGGATGGCTTAAAGCGGAGGGCAAAAAATGAAACGCACAGGTTTTTTGTTTGATTCATTTACTTCATTCGAAAACCTGTATATAGCTTACAAAAAGGCCATGAAAGGGTGCGCTAAAACCGAAGAAGTGCTTAAGTTTTCATATTTTATTGAAAAAGAACTGTTTGCTCTGCAAAAAGAACTTATAGAGTTGACTTATTCACCCGCACCCTACCGCTATTTCAAAATATTCGACCCCAAAGAACGCACCATTGCAGTGGCAACATTTTGCGACAGGGTTGTACACCATGCCATAATAAATATCATTGAACCCCTGTTCGAACCAACTTTTATATATCATTCCTATGCTACGCGCAAAGAGAAAGGCACCCACAAAGCCATACAACAGGCTCAAAAATTCCTGTCGCAAAACGAATGGTTTCTGAAACTCGATATATCGAAGTATTTCGATTCCATAAACCATAATATCTTAAAAGAACAAATTCGTAAAAAAATAAAAGATGCAAAATTCCTCTCAATTATTGATAAAATTATTGATAATGGCGGACAGGAAGTTGTTGGTCTGCCTATTGGAAACCTTACCAGCCAGTTTCTGGCTAATGTTTACTTGGGTGCTTTCGACCATTACATTTTAGAAAAATGTACCGTAAAAAACTATATCCGCTATATGGATGATTTTGTATTGTTTGATAATGATAAAACGAAATTAAAGTTGCTTAACAAGCATATTCACTGCTATTTGCAGGAGAACCTGCACCTTAATATTAAGCCGGCTTCAGTATGCTTAAACAGCAGGGCTGCGGGCTTATCGTTTTTAGGAGCGCGTATTTACCCATCTTTATTGCGTATAGGCAGTAAAAACTTAAAACGTGTAAGAAGCAGATTGAATCAAAGAAAATATGAATTTGAAAAAAACAAAATAACAGAAAAACAATACACCGATTCATTAAACAGCATAACAGCTCATATAAAGTTCTTTGACAGTTATCATCTGCGCAGGCAGATGTTTCACGGACAGCTATCGTAAAGTGCTTCGAACCGTGTGT
>JAKIYU010000209.1 GCA_022708385.1 Bacteroidota bacterium
CTATGCCGAGGAAGGGAAGCTTCAGATGGAAATTGATGCGGTTAACAATTTAATTAAAGTTTTAAAAAAAATAATATGAAACTGAACGTTGGAATTATTGGATACGGAAAAATGGGAAAAATCCGTCATCAGGTTATTGATGAACTGGGTATGGGCGAGATAGTGGCTATATCGGAACCTACCCTGGAAAACGATTACAATGGCATACCCAACCTGACACACAACGAATTAATTAACAGGCAGGACATTGACTGCATCATTATATGCACGCCCAATTTCCTTAATAAACCCCTGACTATTAAATCCCTGAAGGCAGGCAAACACGTCTTCTGCGAAAAACCCCCCGCATTTACTGGCGCCGATATGGTCGAGATACGCAAGGCGGAAGCCGAAAGCGGAAAAAAACTAATGTATGGGTTTAACCACAGGCACCACGACAGTGTTATACGTATGAAAGAAATAATCGATGGCGGGGAGTTCGGAAAAGTTCTCTGGATGCGTGGCCGTTATGGGAAAAGTGTAACTAAGGATTATTTCAACGATTGGAGAGCTAAAAAAGAAATGTCCGGAGGTGGTATCCTGATTGACCAGGGCATTCATATGCTCGACCTTTTTCTGTTCCTGTCAGGTGGATTTGATGTTGTAAAAGCCGAAGTGTCAAACCTTTACTGGAAAATGGATGTAGAAGACAATGCTTTTGTCATCCTAAAAGACTCTAAAACCGGAAAAGTGGCTTCGTTGCACAGCACCATGACTCAGTGGCGTCATTTGTTCTCGCTTGAGATCTTTATGGAAAAAGGATATATGGTACTGAACGGCCTTATTACCTCAACCATGTCCTATGGCGAAGAAGTGCTTTCAGTGGCTAGAAACAGGTCAACAGCGCCCGCAGCTACATGGAAAGATGAAGTAAAAACCCAGTATATTACCAATAACAGTTGGCGCTATGAAATGGAACACTTCTTTGTGTCGATAATTGAAGACAAACCCGTCTCCATAGGGAATTCAAATGATGCTTTGGAACTTATGAACATAATTGACGAAATTTACAAACAAAAAGATTTTTAATATGGAAAGAAAACAAAATGTACGGCAATTTCTCGAAGACTACAAAAAGAGCCTTAACCAGTTGTTAAGTCTGATTGATTCTGATGTTCTGGAACAGGTGGTCACCAAACTTATCGAAACCTTCAGGAACGGCAAAACCCTTTATATCGCGGGCAACGGGGGAAGCGCTGCTACAGCATCGCATATGCAGGCCGATTTTGCCTTCTTTGTGAGGTATTTTATTAAATTCCGGCCAAAGGTCAGGGCTCTTACCGACAATGTCCCGCTTATTACAGCCGTAGGTAACGACACTTCCTTCTATGATATTTTTGTAGAACAGATGAAGGGTAACTTCGAAGCAGGCGATACCATAATTTGCATTTCTGCCAGCGGTAATTCCGAAAATGTTATCCGTGCCGCAGAGTATGCCAACAACAACGGGGGGACTTCTATAGGTTTCATGGGCTTTGAAGGAGGCCGGCTTAAAAACGTGTGCCGGATAGCTTTATTTACACCTAACCCCAAAGGTGAATACGGACCCATTGAGGACATCCATATGATACTCGACCATATTTTAGTCAATTATATTACCAGGGATGAAGAATTTCTGGCTTTATCCTAAAAAATTCATTTATGCCGGCAAATATTATTGACCTGAAAGGGAAAACCGCTTTTATAACCGGGGGCACCATGGGAATAGGCGCTGCCATTGTTGAAGAACTGCGCCATGCAGGTGCCGCTTTAATCATTACTGGTGCCGAAAACCAGGATACTATTGACAAAATGAATGATGAGGCTGGAAAGAAAGGATATAATATGCATTATATCAGAGCTGATTTCAGTCAGGATGGTGCTTTTGAGAATTTGTTCAGTGTACTCGACAGCTATCCCCGGATAGATATCTGTGTCAATAATGCAGGCACCAACCGCAATAATCCGGTTGAGGAGGTGACAGCAGCCGATTTTGATTTTTTACTCGAGATAAACCTTAAAGCACCTTTCAGGATTACACAGTACATGAGCAGAAGGATGAAGAAAGTCTCCTGCGGCCGTATAGTCAACATAGCTTCTATATGGAGCGTGAATACCCGCCCGGGAAGATCGGCCTACGCCGTGACAAAATCGGCTATAATCGGCCTTACAAAAACTGCTGCAGTTGAACTGGCTTCCTATAATGTGCTGGTTAACGCCGTTTCACCCGGATTCACCATGACCGAACTGACCAAAAAAACAGTACCCGAAAAGGAAATCAGGGAACTGCAGGAACTGATACCTGCTAAACGCTTCGCTGAACCCCATGAAATAGCCAAAACCGTTTTGTTCCTGGTCAGTGACCTGAATACTTATATTACAGCACAGAATATTATTATTGATGGAGGATTTACAAATGTATAATTTCAAAGTAAAATCTGTTGTGCACGATTACGAAGTGCAGTTTATTGATAATACCCATTCATGCCTTCTGAATGAACTGAGAGATGGAGACTTTATAATTATTGATAACAACATAGTGCGCCTTTATAAAGATATTTTTGATCCCATACTGGAACGGACCAGGCATATCTGTATCGACGCACTGGAGTCACAGAAAAGTTACCAGGGCCTGATACCTGTAATGCAGCAACTCATTGAAAATGGCTTCAGGAAAAACCACCGGCTGTTTGCTATAGGTGGTGGTATTACACAGGACGTGACGGCTTTCACATCGTCGGTTATGTACAGAGGTGTGGACTGGATTTTTTTCCCTACAACCTTACTGGCACAGGGCGACAGCTGTATTGGAAGCAAAACATCGATTAATTTCGGGAACTATAAAAACCAGATCGGAGGTTTTTACCCGCCGAATAAGATATTTATCGACCTTGCCTTTCTCAATACCCTGGAACCTGCTCATCTCCAGTCTGGCCTGGGCGAAATGTGCCATTATTACATTGTTGCAGGTGAACAGGATTTCTTCCGCTACAAAAACGATTATCCCCTGGCTCTGAAGAACAAAGAGGTGCTGGCCGGCCTCATTGCACGTAGCCTGGAAATAAAAAAACAATACATCGAAATAGATGAGTTTGACCAGAAGGAAAGGCAGGTATTTAATTACGGACATTCTTTCGGCCATGCCATTGAGTCCCTTACCGATTACAGGGTCCCGCACGGTATAGCCGTAAGCTACGGCATGGATATGGCAAATTTTATATCGGTGAAACTGGGTTATATTCCAGAAAAAGTACGCATTGATATACGTGAACTACTCTCACAGATTTGGCAGGGATTCCCCATTGGCGATATCGCTATCGAAAAATTTAAAGCCGCCCTGGGCAAAGACAAAAAAAATGTAGGTACAGAATTGCGCCTGATACTGAATAAAGGTTACGGAGAAATCTTCAAGGATGCCATGAAAATGGACGACAGGTTCACTGCATGGCTAAAAGAGTATTTTGAAAATGAACTTTAGTAATTTAATTTGTAAAAGACATGATATTCGACAACTTAAAAAACATAGAGACTTATAAGAATATTTCACTTGACATTTATCTGGGACTGAAATTTCTTGCGGATGCCAGACCCGACATTGAAACGGGTACATATGTTATTAATCAGAACACTAAAGCAATTGTCAGCGAGTATGAAACGGTGGCGGTTTTTGAAAGAGGCTATGAGGCCCACAAACATGTTATCGACATACAGTATCCTGTCAGGGGACTGGAAAAGGTTAAGTGGTCACCTGTGGATGGGATGACAGTAAACATCCCCTATGATGAGCAGAAGGACAGGACTTTTTATAAAGATTCCTCCGTACAGGGCACAGAAATAATTATCGGCAACGGCCTGTTCGGGATTATGTTTCCTCAGGATGCACACAGTCCTCAGCACTTTGTCGGGCAACCAGAACGGATAAAAAAAATTACCATTAAAGTCGCTATATAGATGCCGGGAAACAAATACATATTGTTGTCACATGTGTTAAACGGGCATACCCCATCTTACGGCGACAGGGACAAACTGAAAATTGATGAAGTGTCCAGCATAAACCTGGGAGCTACCGCCAATTCTTCCATCTGGCATTTCTCGTCAAACCATTTGGGTACCCACATCGACGTGCCGCGCCATTTTTTTCCCAATGGCCCTACCGTGACGGACTATCCCCTTTCTTTCTGGAGCAGCACTAAAGTGCAGTTGATTGAGAAAATGACCAATCATGCTGATTTACTTGATGCTTCACTACTAAAAAATATTAGTGATTGTTGCCCGGAGGTGTTGCTCATACGAACCGGTTACGAGAAATACCGTAACTCCGAAAGATACTGGAATGACAACCCCGGCATTAGTTGTGAACTTGCCGTGGCCATAAGGGAAACCTGTCCCTCTGTCAGGATAATCGGGTTCGACTTTATCTCACTGACGTCATGGAAACACAGAGAGGAGGGCAAAAATGCCCACAGAATATTGCTCAAACCAGATTTAAAGGGAAATTCTGTGTGTATTATTGAAGATATGTCTTTGAAAAACACAGGCAAAGCCATTTCCGAAATATTTATAATACCGCTATTTGTACAGGATGCAAACGGAAGCCCTGTCACAGTCCTGGCGGCAACTAATAAAAAAAAGAATCAATTATGAACAGATTGAAAGAATTTTCTTTTATAAGGATTTACAAAGCGCTTCTCAGAAGAATCTGCAATATACCCCACATGTTTTCATGGCTTTTGCCCACCAAAATGGCTAAGCAGAATAAAAATAAAATCAAACAATTTAAAAATATTCATAATGGCAAGAGGTGTTTCATCATTGCCAACGGTCCCAGTCTCAAAAATACAGACCTGTCGCTGCTTAAAAATGAAATTACCATTGGCATGAACCGTATTTATCTGCTTGAAGATTTAAAACCTACTTACATTGCGGTTGCCGATATCGACGTACAGTTGAAACAGTTTGTGCAG
>JAKIYU010000210.1 GCA_022708385.1 Bacteroidota bacterium
GTCAAAGCCCTTAATGAACTTTTCCCCTTCGTGAAAAAGGATATTAAGGACACCCTTAAAGCCATGGACAAACTCCCTGTTACTTTCAGGCTCCTCGACCCGCCATTGCATGAGTTTGTACCCCAAAGCCCCGAAAAACAAGCCGAATTGGCCAAAGAACTCAAAATAAAAGCTGCCGATGTAGCTAAACGTGGCGAAGCACTCCACGAAAATAACCCTATGATGGGACATAGAGGCGTTCGTTTGGGTATTACTTATCCCGAAATATCGGAAATGCAGTTCCGAGCTATCTTCGAAGCTACAATCGAATTGCTGAAGGAAGGCTTACATCCTAAACCTGAAATTATGATACCTGTTACCTGCGAAGTGGCTGAGCTTGATGTAACCAAGAAAATTGCCGACAAGGTTTATGATGAAGTATGCAAGAAGTTTAAAGTGAAATCAATAAATTACCTTTACGGTACCATGATTGAAATTCCTCGTGCATGCCTTCTCGCTGATAAAATGGCCAAAACAGCCCAGTTCTTCTCTTTTGGTACGAACGACCTCACACAGATGACCTTCGGCTTCAGCCGCGATGATATTGGCGGTTTTATGAACGATTATCTCGATCAAAAGATTCTTGCTGCTGACCCCTTCCAAACGATAGACCAGAGCGGTACAGGGCAGCTTATCGAAATGGCTGTAACGAAAGGACGCGCCACACGTTCCGATCTTAAAATCGGCATTTGCGGTGAACAGGGTGGTGACCCCGCTTCGGTAGAGTTCTGTTTTAAGACAGGCCTGTCGTATGTCAGTTGTTCTCCTTTCCGCGTTCCTATTGCACGCCTTGCAGCAGCACAATCTGCATTAAAATTTGCTAAACCTGCTGTAAAAACAGCTCCCAAAAAGAAAAAGTAAGAACTTTTTTTCCAAACAAAAAAGGCTGCTCTTTAAGGGGCAGCCTTTTTGTTTTCTTTATCATCCTAAACAAGTTCCCTGTGCTTCACTTCAATTTCAATAACAGGATATTTCTGCTGTAGTATTTCTGCAAGTTTATTAGCACAATATACCGAACGGTGCTGCCCTCCTGTGCATCCAAAGGCAATACTCAGGTAGCTGAACCCTCTATCAATGTAATTATCTATATTTACACTCACGGTTGTCGTTATAGCTTTCAGGAAAGTATTTGTTTCAGTGACATCCTCGAGGCAATCGGCCACATCTTTGTCGAGGCCTGTAAGCTCTTTATAGGCATCAATACGCCCGGGGTTAGGCAACCCCCTGCAGTCGAAAATAAAGCCTCCACCGTGTTCATTGTTATAAACAGGAAGCCCTTTTTTATAAGAAAAACTAAGAATATGTATTGTTAACATAATAAATTTAATGATTATAATAAGGTTTAACTAATTTTTAGATGATATTTTGTATTTAAAGCTTGTATTTTAAGTTGTTGGTAATTTTCAAAAAAAATTATTGTTCATATTCTAATATGAATCGCGGTAAATCAGTGGTGTTTCACTTGCATAGGCAAAAGCAAGAGTATCGGGAAATTTATCGGCACTTGCTTTAATAATAGCAGGTATACTCAGATATGGTAAAGGAGTAGTTATCATAGTAAAAAAACAACAAACCCTTGAATTTTCAAAAGCAAAATTACATATCATAAAATTGTAGCACGAAAGAAACGACTTATTTTATATTGTATAAATTATAAGAATAAATTAACTTTACTGAACTGAACCATTAATAATGATGGTGTCAATCTTATTTGAACCGTAGGCATAGGGCATAAAAGCATAGGTGGGTATTTTTTGGGTAATGAAGACATTGGCTTTTTTACCCACGGCAATGCTGCCCAGCGTATCTTCAACGCCCATGGCGTAAGCGCCGTTGATGGTAACAGCATGGATGACTTCTTCGGGAAGCATCCGCAAAACAATACAGCCCATGGCCATGATGAGCTGCATATTGCCCGACGGCGACGAGCCGGGATTAAAATCGCTGGCCAGTGCCAGTGGCAAGCCTGCATCGAGCATCTTACGGGCAGGAGGATTTACCATGTTCAGGAAAAAGGCAGCACCCGGCAGTAGGGTGGGCATGGTTTCGGAATCAAGCAGACATTTAATTTCGTCATCGCCTGTGAACTCAAGGTGGTCAACCGACAAGGCGTTGTACTTGACACCCACCTGAATACCTCCCGAAGATGCCAGCTCATTGGCATGCAACTTGGCACGTAAACCATACTTCATGCCGGCCATCAGCATACGCTCGGTTTGCTCCACAGTGAAGAAACCTTTGTCGCAGAATACATCGATATAATCGGCCAGTTCTTCGGCGGCAACCAGAGGTATCATTTCGTTGATGATATGGTCAACATAAGCATCCTGCCGGCCTTTAAATTCAGGTGGTACAGCGTGTGCGCCCAGGAATGTGGCTTTAATTGTCAGAGGAGATTTTTCCTTTAAATTTCTTATAACACGCAGCATCTTTAGTTCACTTTCGGAGGTAAGCCCGTAGCCACTTTTAATTTCTACAGCACCAGTACCGTATTGCATTATCTCGTAGAGGCGTTCAAGGGCTTGCTCTGTAAGTTCTTTTTCCGTAGCTACCTGTAGCCGACTGGCAGAATTTAAAATACCACCGCCTCGTTTGGCAATTTCTTCATAACTCAGGCCTTTTATTTTGTCGATATATTCTATTTCACGACTACCGGCATAAACAAGGTGTGTGTGTGCATCGCAGAATGCAGGGAAAACCATTTTGTCTGTAGCATCAATAATACGGTATTTTTTGTCGGGATAATTGCTTAAATCCAGATTTTTCATTTTTCCAAAACCCGCAATCAATCCTTTCTCAATAAGCAAGTAGGCATTTTTAATGGTCTTAAGCTCCTTCATTTTGGCGCCGGAAACTTTCTGAACGGGTTTGGTTTCTGTCTGAATAAGTTCTTTAATGTTTGTAATCAAGATATTCTTCATACATGTAACCGATTAAAATTTAAAACGTATGGGGTGTTAATAAATCATTATCAAAATTATAAAACACTTTTAATAAAATACAATATATTTGTGTTTAAATTATTGAATTTCTTACTACAATATCATGAAACTCTATTTAAAGATATATCTATTTCTTGTAACTGTTATTGTTTTTAATTTAACAGCCTTTAACCAGGTTACAACCACCTATTGGAAAGAAGGGAAAAAGAAAGCCGAAGGTATGATGAAAGACAGCTTAAAAGATGGCTTATGGACGGAATGGTACGAAAACGGGCAAAAGCTGTCGTATGGCAACTATACGAAGGGCCAAAAAACAGGAAAGTGGGAATATTGGTACGAAGACGGAAAGAAAAAGGGCTTAATTAACCTTGAAAATGGCCCCGACAGTGCATGGTTTCCTTGTGGACAACTCCAGAAACAGGGTACTGTGGTAAATGGTAAACCTGAAGGTCTTTGGAGGAAGTACTTTTCAAACGGCAATCTGAAAGAAGAAATTACTTATAAAAACGGTATTGCTCAGGGCCTCAGTAAAACGTATCATAAAAATGGCAAAAAAGAATCGGAGGTTTTTTATGTCGATGGTAAGAAAAACGGCTATACCCTCTGGTGGTACGATACCGGCGAAAAGGAAATGGAAGGCAAACTTAAAGATGACCTTCAGGACAGCGTATGGGTTTACTACCAGAAAAACGGCAAAGTGGGTAGCAAGGGCAACTTTGTAAATGGCCTGCAGGATGGTGCCTGGACCTATTGGTACGACACCGGCGAGAAATGGAAGGAGGGGAGCTTTAAAGAGGGTAAAAAAACGGGAATATGGACAACCTATTACGAAAACGGGCAGAAATTTCACGAAGGACCATATGTTGACGGAAAAGAGGAAGGCAAATGGACCTCATGGTATGAAACAGGAAAAATCAAGGATGTGGGTAATTATAAAGGCGGTATGATGGATGGTAAGTGGATTGGCTTTTTTCCGAGCGGCAAAAAAAGATATGAAAACAACTTTAAGAATGATAAGTTTAACGGCTCTTCTGTGCTATGGTTCGAAAGCGGTAAAACAATGCGTGAAGCCAATTACACCGATGGCATAAGAAATGGCCGCTGGATTGAATACTTCCCCATTGGTAGTATTATGGAATCGGGGACATATAAAAACAATCAGAAAGATGGCTATTGGACATTTTATGATGAAAAAGGCGTAAGAATAAACGAACAGAATTATCAGGAAGGGAAGCCAGAAGGGAAATGGGTAACCTATTATGCCAACGGCATCAAATCGGGCGAAGGCTTTTATCTTAAAGGTCTGAAACATAAAAAATGGACCTATTACGGCAAAGACGGTAAAATTGAATACCAAGCCACATTTAAAAAAGGCATTATTGTAAAGGAAAATGTAAAACAGGAAGATAAATCGAATATTCCGGATAAATTTAAATAGTCAAAAGTAGAAAGGTAAAAGTTAAAAGTAAATTCAAATTCACTGTTGTCCGATAAAAATTTTGAAAATTGATGAAAAGCTTTATTCACGCAGGTATTTTGGATATTATTTTATTAATGAGGTTTGTTTTTGTAAAGTTGAATTGCTTTTCAGCAATTTATTTTGCCTCTCATCCTTTATCAATAACTAAATTTTTATCGGACATTAATGATTCAAAATAATAAATATTATGAAAAGAATAGGTGTTATTATAGCTGTGTTTGTTGCTCTTAATCTTCAAGCGCAAAAAACAACCAAAACTCTTGTTTATGGTGGTTTGACGAGAAGTTATATTGAGTATGTGCCCTCCGTTTACAATCCTGCAACGCCTGTTCCTATTGTGATTTGCCTGCATGGCCTTGGTGATAATATGAGTAATTTTACGGGCATTGGCATGCACCAGGTTGCAAACACTCAAAATTTCATTGTGCTGACACCGCAGGCTGTAAGCTCGCCTTTTGGCGCTGCATGGAATTCGGGCGCCAGCTACAGCGGTTACCAGCTAAACGCTAACGTGGACGAT
>JAKIYU010000211.1 GCA_022708385.1 Bacteroidota bacterium
TGGTGTTGTGTTTCTGCTCTGGGGCGCTTATGCACAGGCCAAAACACTATTGATTGATGCACAGAAACATTTTATATCCTCAAAGCGGCCCATCCTTCTCCGCTCTCTGCTTATAATGGCTTTTTCGGTTGCCGCCATTTTTCCAAAACCAACGAATTGCTTTCCCTGCAGGGTAAAACACCTGTGGACTGGCTCATCAAACCTATTAAAACCCCATCACTTTTTGAGAATTAATTTCTTCCATATTGCCTTTTTTTTTGTTTTGGGTGTGTTTTCTACCCATGCCCAACAGAAATATTCCCTGCTTATATTTGATGTGAATGACACAAATGCCGTTTCCCTAAAGCAGTCTTCTTTTTCCACTCCTTTTGAAAGGGATAAAGAACTGAGAAAATATATTGATAGTTATATTGATAAAGGGTATATTGCATTTTCCATCGACAGCCTTTCGGTTGATTCGGTGCAAAAGAAAGTATTTGTCAATAAAGGACCTTTGTATAAATGGGTTACATTAAAACCTGGCCATCGCGAAGATATTTTTCTACTGAATGCGGGTTTTAAGGAAAGCCAGTTCAAGAATAAAAACTTTAACCCGAAAAAGCTGAAGCGACTTAAAGAACGCTGCCTGGTTTATTGCGAAAATAACGGATATCCTTTTGCAGAGGTTAAACTAGATAGTGTTAACGTTGTAGCTGATAAAGTCAGCGCAATCATTACTTGTGATAAAAAAAACAGGGTAATATTTGACAGCCTTAATTTGGAAGGGAATGCACAGATAAATAAGTTATTTCTTATGAATTACTGCGGAATAAGAATGAATAGCCCGTACAACGAATCGATCATAAAAGCCGTTGATAGGAAAATGAATAACCTGCCTTTTTTAAAACTAAAACAACCTATATCTGTTATTTTTCAGGAAAATTCCTATGTGATCAAGATGGTGGCAGCACGCAGGGATGCCAGCAATTTCGATGGTATTTTGGGCATTGCCCCCGATAACATTACCGGCAAGGTGGTCTTAACAGGCGATGTCAAATTAAAACTTGTCAATGCCTTTAAGGCTGCGGAACAAATAGACCTTAACTGGAAACATCTCGACAAAAATTCACAGAAACTCCTGGCGGGGTACAGCCAACCTTATCTTTTTAATACACCCTTTGGTTGTGATTATAAACTCGACCTGTTGCAAAAGGATACCACCTATATTTCTGTAAAAAATAAGGGCACTGTAAAATACCTGTTTGATGGTTTTGACCATGTAAATTTAATGGCTGAGTTGTTCAAATCAAACTTGCTTAACAATGCAGCCTTTTCTTCCATGACCACATTGCCCGATTATGCAGATGTCTCTTCTTATATGCTGGGAATGGGTTTTCAGAAAGAGGCTGTTGATTTTCGTTACAATCCTTCTAAGGGGTACACTCTCAATTTGTCCATTGAAGGAGGCGACCGCACTATTTATAAAAACCCCTTTCTGAATGAAGCATTGTACAATTCAGTCGCTATGAAAAGCAAGAAGTATCGTTGGGAATTCCAGTCGGCCGCTTATGTGAACCCGTTTTCGCGTCATGTACTCATGATGGGCGTTAACAGTGGGCAGGTATTCAGTAAAAGCCTTTTTCAAAACGAACTTTACCGGCTTGGTGGCACCCACCTGCTGAGGGGCTTTGATGAAGAATCCATACTGGCTTCAACCTTTGCTGTATTCACAACCGAGTACAGGTTCCTGCTGGGTGAGCTTTCTTATCTGAATCTATTTTTCGATGGCGCTTATTACGAAAACTACAGCTTCAATAACCATATCTGCGACCGGCCTTTGGGGTTCGGTACAGGCTTTACCTTCGAAACAAAACAGGGCGTCTTTTCAATCAGTTACGCACTCGGAAAACAGTTTAATAATCCCCTTCAATTCAAATCAGGCAAAGTGCATTTGGGATTTGTGGCCTTTTTTTAAAGTGTGAGATTAAAAATTTGAAGTGAACTAAAGTGAGCTAAAGCTTGCCTAACGGCAGGTAGGTACTTAAATTGCCTAAAATGCACTTAGTGAAAATATTATATTATTATTTTAAATACTTTAGGCATTTTAGTTCACTTTAGTTCACTCCGAACTCAGAATTTTTTCCTTAATTTTGCAAATAAAACCTATGAGTTGCTTTCTTTTCGATAAAATCATATTCGGCCCTGTAATAAGCCGCCGTTTGGGCACATCATTAGGAATAAACCTTTTGCCGCATAACAAAAAGATTTGCACATTTAACTGCATTTATTGTGAATGCGGATGGACAAAACCCGGTCATTTTCAGCTCGAAAGCCCTTATGCCAGGGAAGATGTGAAAGCGGCACTGGATGCTAAGCTGTCCGATATGTCAACCCTGAAAAGCCCGCTCGACAGCATTACCTTTGGCGGCAACGGCGAACCCACCATTCATCCCCATTTTCCCGATATTGTAGAGGATGTTGTCAGTTTGCGAAACAAATATTTTCCTGATGTTATCATTTCCCTGCTCTCCAATGCCACACATCTGGGCAATCCCGCGGTGGTTAACGCCCTAAAAAAAATTGATAAACCTATACTGAAGCTGGATGCCGGTTCCGAAAATATATTCCGCCTATTGAACAAGCCCCTGGCCGATATAAGCCTGAAGCAGATTGTGGATAATCTGTGTGCGGCAAAAATCGAAAAAATGGTGATACAAACCTTGTTCCTTAAAGGCACTTTAGATGGACAGCCCATTGATAACACTACTGAAGCTGAAGTGGCCATGTGGCTTGCCCACCTTGAACGTATCAGACCCCAAGCTGTCATGATTTACGGCATAGACCGCGAAACACCGGCCCGAAACCTGGAGAAAATACCTAACGAAACACTCGAAAGCATTGCCCTTAGAGTAAAATCACTGGGCATTGAGGCCGAAGCCTATTAAAAAGCAAGACTTGTAAATTTAATCTGGGCTTTTCCTTTGCTGTTAATGACCACACGCAAACCATCCTCCTGCACGATGATATCCTTTATGTCGAGCGAATCCAGAGTGCCTTTAAGTATAAAAATATTGTCGAAATTGTACCCCTTGAGCAGTTCGGCAACAGAAGTTTGTGCCATTTTTAAATCATCAGCAGCAGAATAGTTGAATTCTTTCTCAATCTTGTTTTTCAATGGCCCGTGCAACAACCAATCGGCCGATTTCACAAGTGCATTGCGCGATTTGATATCGAAATCGAAATCAGTAAAGTAAATCAGGCTTTTAATCTTATCGTAAGCCGGTGTTCCCATAAAGTAAACCGAACCCTTGAGGCTGCCGCTCACATCCACCTGTGTAAAGACTTTGTTGCCTGAACCATAAAAACGTATATTGTCAATTTTTATCCGTTTATGGGCCGTAAGTTCCAGCACGGTATCTTTAAGATGCATGCAGGCAATCCGCGATGCCGACTCAAAATCGACAAAGGATTCGATGGAAAAGCTGAAATCTTTTTCATGTGATTCGACTGTTTTCAGCAGGGGTAGTGGATTTATCTGAACAATGTCCGGTTTCCTGCCGATGAGCACTTCAAAAAGTCCTTTGAAACCTGCAGTAACAACAATACGTTCGTTGTTACCTCTCACAGGGCTTACAAAAGCTTCTTTGGGTTGCACCCGCAGCCATGTGTTGTAAGTGGAGTCAATAAGGCGGGGCTTATGCAAAGCCCGCCAAACAGAATCAATTTCTTTGCTGAAATTGAAATTTATAGCCACTTCGCTGTCAATTTCCTTGGTAACTTCGGCCAGTTGTTCCTTTACAATAGGCTCTACAATAGACGTAATGGGAATGCTTGCCAGCCCGAAGTCAATTTTGGGTTTGCTCTCAAAGGTAAACCCAGCAGGAACAGTTTGTGTTTTAAAGGTCCAGTCAGTGTTCAGCATCATTTTTGAAGCGAAACTAACCAACATGTTAAATTCAGTCGATTTTTCTATTTTAGGGCAGGCTTCACAGGCTTTCCAGCGGTAACTGGCCCATATTTTAACAGGAACATCATATTTGATATACTCATTGTATGCTTGTATTTTTATAGCTCTTGTTTTCCATATCCTTATCATTAAATCGTCTTTCTCGGGCTTATCGTAGCTTACGTCTTCATAAATAAGGCTTTCAAACTGCCGGTTTATTTCCTTCTCAAGCGCAGGTACGGGTATTTCAACAGGGATGTTGACAACCGACAATGTCTTGTCAACCATTATTTTGCCTGCATCTGGTGTGTCAGGCTTGGTGTTTGCAATGCGGGTTTTGCATGTTGTAAAAACCAAAAATACAAATGCAGCAAAAAGTAATACAATACGCCCTTTCATATCATAATATCAAACCATGCCTTATTGAATTACTATCTTTTTCAGGAACACATCATCGGCATTAATAAGTTTTATGTAATAAATGCCTTTTGGGAAGTGCGTCAGGTCAATCTTTTTGGTGTAATTATGATAGATTTTTTCAACTGAAAAGTTTTTCATCAGTTTTGCCTGTGCATTATAAATATAAATCTGCAGGGCATCTTTTACGCTTCCTGTAACCACAAGGTTAAATGTGCCGTCGGAAGGATTGGGGTAAATATCGAATGCCTTGCCTGCAATGGTTGCATCACCCAACCCAACACACGAATGTACCGTAATCACAATGCTGCCCGTGCCCTGGCAGTCGTTGGTATTGGTAACGGTCACAGAATAGGGGAATGTGCCTAATCCGGTAATGTTGGCATCAACGGTGATATACTGTGTAGTGGCTCCAGTTGACCACAAATAACTGGTGAAGTTGGAGCCTGCATTGAGTGTGATTTGTGCATCATGGCAGATGGTCTGATTTTGTCCCAGATTGACATTAGGTAAGGCCATAGTTACAATGTTGATATCATCTGTGGCAAAGCAGCCGTTGTTGTCTGTAACAGTAACCGAATAATTGGTTACCGTTGTAGGGCTAACAGTTATGGTGG
>JAKIYU010000212.1 GCA_022708385.1 Bacteroidota bacterium
CAAAACACAATTTAAGGCCGGCCGAATCTTTAATCTCTCCCACAAATTGCAGGTTCTGACTTGTTCCGGCAGGTATTTCCCGTGCTGTGAGCTTCTGCAAATCATCGGTTAAGATTACCTCACATAAATGGCTACTCCTGGCCGAAAAAAACACGTAGTCTTTATAGGACTCTGCATCTGTTGTTTGCTTCGATTCAGTCAGCCCTGTTACATAATAAACCAATGGCAGCAGCAGGAACAGAAGGTAAACCGGGCGAAGCTTAATTCTTTTCATGTGGCCATTAAAATTTAAAATATATAAAAGGGTTGAATGTTTCGGTTACCAGCCTCATGACGGATAACAGAAACACAACTATAACGGCAGCATCGCCCACAACAGGAATAATGCCTCTTGTATCCTTAATCTTTAACTTTTCCGGCCATTTAAAAGGTACGCACAATACAATACCTGCCAAAAGCAGGACGTAATGTTCGGTGGTAAAAAAGGCGGTTAACCCATGGGCACCTTCTGCTGCCGGAGAAAACATAAAGGCGTAATAACGGTAAGCATGCGCAAAATCGGGTGTGCGGAAAAGCACCAAACAGGTGACTATCAGAAACAATACATACAGCACCGAAAACTGTTTTAAACGTTTAAGATATTTAAGCAAAAACAGCTCTTCCATCCCCAGAAAAAGCCCCTGTACAAATCCCCACGCAACGAAATTCCAGGTAGGGCCATGCCATAGGCCGCATATTATAAAGGTTATTAAAATGGAAAGAAAAATACCCGCTTTGCCTATATCCCTTGTGGCAATGGCCAAGGGGGTAAAAATATACTCCTTAATCCAGGTGGCAAACGTGATATGCCAGCGCCGCCAGAACTCGGTAATGGAGGTGCTTATATAGGGGTAATTGAAGTTCTCGGGCAACTCAAACCCCAGCATTTTGCCCACACCAATAGCCATATCGGTATAACCGCTGAAGTCGAAAAAAATCTGTATGGCAAACACCACCATGCACACCCAGGCCACCGCCGGTGTTATCACCAACTGGTCGTTGTCCACAATCTGCGCCACCACAAACGAGAGGGAATCGGCTATAAGCACTTTCTTCCCCAGCCCTTTAACAAAACGCCTTACCCCTTCGGCAAACAAAAGCCAGTCGGTGGTTCTTTCCCGCATTTGCAACGACATCTGGTGGTAGCGCACCAGGGGTCCCGACAGAAGTTGCGGAAACATAGCTATATACAATATGACATACAACGGGTTTTTCTCAAACCTCTTTTCCTTCCTGTAAACATCCATATTATACGATATGGCCTGAAATGTAAAAAAAGACGCCCCCAGTATGCTGACGGTTTTTACTTCATGAAGTCCCGTCATGCCAAGCTGCATAAGCGTACCAATAAAAAAAACAAGGTATTTGTTATACACCAGCAAGCCGGCAAAAAATAAAATAGCTGTGGTAAGAAAAACTCTTTTGAACTTTGTTTTTACAATGAGCCACGAAAAGAACCAGGCTGCAAGTCCTGTCAGCGGCAGCAACGCTACCAGCCAGGCCGCACCCCAAAAATAAAAAAACAGGCTGAACACAAAAAGCGCGGTGTTTTTTGCTTTAATCCCGGGCAACATGTAATAAACCCCCAGGAAAACCGGCAGAAAAAGAAAAATAAAAACCACCGAATTGTAGGCCATCAGCTCTTTTTTAATCGGCAAAAATCACTATGAAAAGTGCAAATATAAGTTAAAAATGATTTCAACTTTTTGGCAATAATGGTAAAAACGGAAATAAATGCAAATATTTCTTACCTCAGCAGCTTTTCCAGCTCCTTGCTGCTGAATGCCGGCTTGTTGAACACACTCCGGTAAAACTCCAGTATTTGTTCACCATCGAGGTGTTTAAGCAACACGCTGTGACTCTTTTTTATGCGTTCGGGGTTGATAAACACATCGCGCATCCACAGGTAGAGGAGTTCTTTAAGGTCAGGACTCTTAAGCGGCACCTTGTCGGCGGGGAAAAAATCGCCGTAAAAGTTTACCTCATCAAACATTTCGAGATGCAGTTGCTTCTTCTCCTGTTCCGCAATAGCACGGGCTTGTGCTTCATCGGGCCTAAGTTGTTGGTAAAAGGGCGAATTTTGGTAAATACGTAACACACTGAGCATGGGTTGAGCCGCATAGGGAAAGCGGGCTGCCATGCGTATGGTATTGAGCGCTTCATCGAAAGTTTCGCCCGGAAACCCCACTATAAAAAACAAACGTGTGATAAACCGGCGCGTGGCCTCCTCTATGGCTTTCTCCGCTTTAACAAGGTCGAGGTTTTTACCGATAAGCCTTTGCAGGCGGGGTGTGGCAGTCTCAATAGCTAGCGCCATTTCGACAGTGCCTGCTGCACTGAACAAATCAATGAGCTCATCATCCAGCCGGTCAGTCCTTAAACCATTCGGAAAATTCAGCTTCACACCCGGCAACTCCACGGCAATAAGCCGTAACAACGATTTGGCGGCATCAGCGGGCAGGTTGAAGACATCATCAAGAAAGACAAAATTATGTATTCCCCTCAAATCAACATGTGCCCGCATCTCAGCAACCACATTGGCCGCCGAGCGCCTCCTAATCTTCCGGCCAAACAACTGATGGCAGTAAAAACAAGCATAGGGACATCCCCGCGAACTCAGTATAAATGCACATTCCGACGACTTCTGCAAAGCATGGTTTTCAATACCCGAATAATCAGAGATATGAATCAGGGAATAATCCGGGAACGGAATTTTATCCACATCTTCAATGGGCTTGCGTGCCGTGTTGACCTTAACAAGCCCGTTCTTCAAAACAGCTGTTCCATCTATGTCATTGGGACACGTTCCCCTGTCGGAAATTTTACTAACAATTTCAATAAATGTGGCTTCTCCCTCTCCTATAACCGCCATATCGATAAAGCCCCCACTAAGCAATTCGGCGTACGACACCGATGGATATGGCCCGCCACCGATAACCGGCACCAAAGGCCTTAGAGATTTTATAAACACGGCTGTTTCATTAAAGAACTGCTTGGCTATCGACAACGCTCTCAAACCCACCAATTCGGGTTCAAAAGTGTTCAGAATATCTTTAATATCATCAAGCGGCTTGGTGCTGGTCGCCGTATGAAAAACCCTGAATTCAGTTTCAGGAAACCGCGCTTTAACCGACGAAGCAAGATACAGCAAACCTATGGGGTGATGGGTATAATACACCGACATCTCATTTCCATCCGAAGCAGGTAAATCCACATCAACAAGCAGTATCCTTCTAACCATAGGTGCCAAAGTCAGTTTTTTTATTTTACAACAAAATTAATATTTCCTGAGTTCTGACAACTATAGAAAAGATAAATGTCATTCTGAATCCCGACTGTAAACGTCGGGATGAAGAATCTATTTATCTGTAAATGAGACATTTCGCTTAGTTCTATCACGACACCAATAGTTAACGAAGCCATCGGGAGGGACATTCCATCCCAATGTGTGTCGGAAAGCCCCCTCCAGGGGGTCTGGGGGTAAAGATGGCCAAATAACGAAATGTATCAAAAACAATATTTAACTAACTTTTGAGACATCCTCTAATTTTAAATCTCAATTAATGCACAAACCCAGAAATTATTTACCGTTTTCAAATTTTTTGCTTGCCTCGCCGATTATTGCTAATTTTGGCACACTATACCAACCCAAAGGATGAAAGATTTTTTTCAGCTTACCCGCAACCTCAAAAAAGATTTCTCAGGCCTGAAACCTATACGTATCGCGCTTTTGGGCGACAGTTCCACACAGTTTCTGGCACAAGCCCTGAAGGCTGAAGGCTACGAAAGAGGTTACAACGCTATAATCTGGGAAGCCGACTTCGACCAGGTTGAGCAGCAGGTATATGCTCAGAACTCCGAACTGTATGCCTCCCAACCCGATATTGTCGTTATCTTCAAAGCGACTCACAAACTGCTGAACACTTACAACAAACTAAGCCCCGAACAATACAGTTTCCTGGCAGAGGAGGAACTCAGCCGTATTAAAAACTTGTACAATACGCTTTCGTCACGGCTCTCTGCAAAAATTATCTATTACAACTACAGCGCTATTAACGATGCCGTTTTTGGCAATTTCGCCCTCAAAACCGAAGCCTCATTCCCCTTTCAGCTAAAAAAACTCAATTATGAACTGATGGCATGGGCAGCCGGCCAAACCGGCTTCTTCATCTGCGACCTCGATACTATTCAGTACCGCAACGGAAAACCTACCTTTTTTCAACCTTCGGTTTACATCAACAGCGATATGGTTTTAAGCGTGGATATTCTTCCCGAAACCGCAGCCCGCACCTTCGACATCATCGAAGCGCTACAGGGAAAAATCAAAAAATGCATTATCCTCGACCTCGATAACACCCTTTGGGGAGGCGTTATAGGCGACGACGGCATCGAAAACATTCAAATCGGATATTTTGGCATAGGTAAGGCCTTTACAGAATTTCAGTACTGGCTGAAAAAACTCAAAAACAGGGGCATTATCCTGGCCGTATGCAGTAAAAATGACGAAAATATTGCTAAAGAAGTATTCGAAAAACACCCTGATATGGTGCTGAAAGCTAACGACTTTGCCGTATTTATAGCTAACTGGGAAAACAAAGCCGAAAACATTAAAACCATCAAAAACACCCTCAACATAGGATACGATACCATGGTCTTTATTGACGACAGTGCTTTCGAACGCAACATGGTACGGGAATTTATCCCCGACATCTGTGTCCCCGAAATGCCGGAAGACCCTGCTGAATACCTCGAATACCTCTACAGCCTGAACCTTTTTGAAACAGTCTCTTTTTCTGAAGAAGACATCCAACGCACCAAGCATTACCAACTGGATGCTCTCAGGGCAACGTCTCAAGCGCAATATAAGACTGAAGATGACTACCTCAAAAGCCTAAACATGCTTGCTGA
>JAKIYU010000213.1 GCA_022708385.1 Bacteroidota bacterium
TGATATCGTTCACAATACTGTGTTCGAGGGCGTGCGAAAATGGCCCGTGACCTATATCGTGCAGCAAAATGGCAATGGTAACCGCTTCGGCTTCTGCTTCGCTTATGTCGTGCCCCTTGGAGCGCAGCACATCAATAGCCTGGCAGGTAAGGTGCATGGCGCCCAGGGCATGGTGAAAGCGGGTGTGCAGGGCGCCCGGATACACCAGGTGTGTGAGACCCAGTTGCTTGATATGGCGCAGCCGTTGAAAATACGGATGTTCAATCAGGTCGAAAATGAGGGCATTGGGTATGGTAATAAAGCCATACACGGGGTCGTTCACAATTTTTCTTTTATTGATGGGATTCGGTGTCATCAGCAGCGTTTGTTTTAAGGGTAAGAGTATAAGAATAGGTTGGAGGCTTGTTAGGCGCTGGAGCTTCGTTGATGTAGGTATAAACAATTTTGTTTTCGGTGGGTTGGCGGAATGGGAGGGCAAAATGGATTTTAATTTTCATGCTTGTTTTAACCCTTTGCCCTATATTTTTCACTTTATTGTAGCGCAGCAGCCCGACTATACGGAGGGCTTCCTCGTCGCAGCCATAACCAATACCGTTGGCCACTTCGGCAACGGTAACCTCTCCGTTGTCGTTTACCTCGAAATGCACCAGTACCGTTCCCTGTATGTTTTTTTTGAACGCTTCTTCGGGATATTGCAAGTGTTGAGCTATAAACTCTTTTAAGGCTTTGCTGCCGCCCGGGTAGGTGGGTGTTTTTATGAAACGTTTGTTTTTGTTGTAAGGCATGGATTCTTTATTTTTCTAACCGCAATAGGAGTTGTAAAAACCCAGTTTGTTCTTGTCGAGAAAACTTTCGGTACCCAGGGAGAGCTGTGTCGAGAAAAGCCTGTTGAAAAGGCGCAGCAAGCCCAGAAAGGCATAAGCCCCTATGGGAAAGGCAAAAAAGTTGAACCGGAAACGCAAATATACAAAGGGGTAACAGAAAATACTGAGCATCAGGGTCATTACTTTAAGGAAAGGGGTGGGCGCTTCCTTATACAGGGAAGGGTTGGCCAAGGGCAGGTAAAAATTGACAAAGGTTTCGAGCGCCCAGCGGTGGTCGTTTTTAAGCCAGGGAGGGCTGAAATGGTAAAGAAAATAGATATAGTCCTCGAGCTTATCGGGCATCTTCAGTCCTTTTTCGAGGGCTATACCGTACATTTTAGTTTTGGGCGCCGGCACAAAAATATGGAGACGGATTTTTAGTTTGGGGTTAATCAGCTTAGCTGTTCTGACCATATTCAGCGTTTCGTACAGGTCTTTGTCGGGGTTGACAGGAAAACACACAATAAGTAAGAAAACAGGCATAATGCCCGAGGGCTTTAGCTTTTTGACAAAAGTGTAATTGTCTTCTTTCTGGATATGTTTGCCCACCAGTGTCAGTATGTCGTTGTCGCCCGATTCGGCGCCTGTAAATATCTGCCTTAAACCTGCGCGGTGAAACAGGGCTATGTCTGCTTCGGTAAACAGCTTGTTAAACAGGCCGGCATGTGTGCAGCACTCCCATTTAAGGTGGATGTTGTTATCGATAAAGGCCTGTGCCAGTGCGAGCGAGAAATCTTTTTTAGTAAAGAAATTATCGTCCCAGAAACTGATGCCATCGAGATGGGCTCTTTCTTTTAATGTTTTAATATCCTTAATAATCGTTTCGATGGTTTTAGGGAACCATTTACCGCAAAACACCGTGGCCAGCGAACAGAAACCGCATTGGAAAGGGCATCCGTGACTGGCAAAATAGGTGATGCAGCGTTTCGAGAATGAGTTGGTAAAAATATAATCCTGTGGGTTGATAAGGTTATAATCCACATCGGGAAATGTACTGATGTCTTTAAAACCGCCCTGTGGGTTGATGTAAAGCTGTCCTTCTTTTTTAAAACCGAGGCCGGCAATACTTTCGTAACCGGTTTTTGAGGCAAGGGATGTTACAAGTTCTTCGAAAGGCGTTTCGGCCTGCCCGCTGATGACAAAGTCTATACTGGGCTCTTCAAGCGTCAGTTCCGGCATCAGACTGGTGTGCCAGCCACACCACAGGGTGTATGCGCCTGAGCAGGTAGCTTTAACTTTTCTTGTAAAATCGAGGGCACCTTTAATCTGGTAACCTGTGGCGGCCGTGGTCGCTGCTAAAAACAAATGCTCTGCATGGGTATCTACAATGCCCTGCCAGTCCGTATGGATTTGTTCGTCAATGATTATCACTTTAAAGCCTTTGCTGCGTACCATGCGTTCGAGGTGCAGCACCGAAAAGGGCATAAAACGTGTTTTGTCGGTATTTACACGGGGGAAGAAAAGGAGCAGGGTTTGTTTTTCCATAAACGGGCATGTGTCCTACAAAGGTAAGGCAAATATTAATTCATTTAATTCGACTGCTGTGTTTCTTTAAAACTTTTCTAAATTTGTATAAAAAAAACAGCGGCTTTGAAAGTATTGCTTATTTCGGTTCAGGATTACAGGGAACAACTGGGGCTTAAACTGCTCCATTACCACCTGCTGAGCCACCAATACGAATCGGTACTGTTTTACCTGAAATATTTCGACAAGCAATGTTCCGAATCCCTGAACGCAGTTAAGACATTTCTGAAGGAACAGCAACCGTCTTTTATCGGTGTCAGCCTTATGTCGATTGATTATCACAAAGCGGTTACAATTACGGGCATTATCAGGGAAGTGTTGCCCTCTACGACAG
The DNA here is from genome assembly GCA_022708385.1 of Bacteroidota bacterium. GTDB lineage: Bacteria > Bacteroidota > Bacteroidia > Bacteroidales > PXBB01 > JAKIYU01. The sequence goes on from JAKIYU010000213.1 coordinate 2,722, forward strand.
TGGTATGGGGCGGTATTCATCCCAGTCTTTATCCCGCTATGTGCCTTGAGCATGCCGATTATGTGTCGGTGGGAGAATCGGAACACACCCTGCTCGAAATGGCACGGGCCGCCACCGAAGGAAAGGATTTCAAACAAATAAATAATGTGGCTTATTTCGATGGCGCACAACTTATACAAAATCCCCTCACACCGCCCCTCGAAAATCTCGACAGCATTGCCCCTTATGAACTTATCCCGCAAAACTGCTATGTGCTGGAACAAAAAAAAGTGCAGAAGCTGACCCCAAAACTGTACAAGCGTTATGATAAAACACAGGGCACTTCCTATTCGGTTGTTACCTCGCGTGGGTGTCCCTTTTCGTGTACCTATTGCTGCAATAACTTTTATAAAAAACTTTACAACTACCATAAAATACGTCGGCGCTCTGTTGAACACATCATACAGGAGCTCGAAAAGGCTGTAAAAGACCACCCCGACCTTGATTTTATTAATTTTGAAGACGACAGTTTTTTGTCGGCCAGCCCCGCCTATATTGCGGCTTTTGCAGACCTCTACAAGCAAAAGATTAAAAAGCCCTTTATCGCACACAGCATACCTGTGAGTATTAAAGAAAATACCATAACCTTGCTTAAAGATGCAGGTCTGGCCTGGGTAAATGTGGGTCTGCAGTCGGGGAGCGACGACACGTTGAATAACATTTACAAAAGGGCATCGTTACGCGACGATTTTATGAAGGCGGCACTTATGCTCAAAAAACACGATGTGGCCTGCTTCTACGATGTGCTGGTGGATAATCCCTTCGAAACCGAAGAGGATAAGTGGGCCACCCTCGATACAGTAATTCAAATTCCCCGGCCCTATATCATACGGGTGTTTTCACTTACCTTTTATCCCGGCAGTGAGCTTTACGAGCGCTTTGTAAAAGAATACCCGCAGCATGAATTTTCGTATCTCGAAAAGAACTTTTGCATGCCCACCAACGCCAACTATAATCACATTCTGAAGCTCATGCCCTTTTTGTTTAAATGGCAGTTGCGGAGCCTTGTTAAATCGTACAGGAAGCATCCGCATTCTGACCTGCTGAAGGTGCGCCTGTTTGTACTCAGGTATGCGAATCTTATTTTAGTAAAACCGTTCAGGCTATTGCATCTCATCACTATGTCTTACCAGGGATCGTGGGGAACCACCTTTATAAAACTTCACAAATACATCATCCATTATTTTTCGAAACATCTTTTTTCCAACACCATACTGCGCAACAAGGGGGTGCTGCCTTTTTAAATAAAGATAATGAAAAATTTTTATACAGCCCTGTGCGACTTTATATTCCGTCCTTTTTACAGCTCTTTAAGCTGCCCCGCTTATGGGTGTAAGGTTGGGCGTCATCCTTTTTACCTACAGATGCAGTTTTTGCATTTCAGGCTGACCAGAAGCTGTCGTAAGAATATCTTATTTCGGGCGGTAACCCCTTTGCCAACGTGTACCTATACTTTGTATCTGAATCCGGGAGCAGATTTTTTGCAACATCATTTATTTGTGGCAGGAGCCTACGAAGCCAGTCTGACGCATTGTCATGCCGAGGAATTGAAGACCTCCGATATTTTTATTGATGTGGGTGCCCATATCGGTTATTACAGCTTGCTGGCCCGAAAACTTAATCCGGTAGGGCGTGTGTTGGCCTTTGAGCCACAGCCGGCCCTTTTTAAGATGTTGCAAAAAAATTCAGAAATCAATGGTGCCGGTGTGGAAATGTTTAATCTTGCCCTGGGCAGTGAAACAGGGAAAAAGATATTGTACACCACCCGTTTCCCTGAACAGGCTTCACTACTGGGAACAGAAGGCTATAAAGGTTCTAAAACAGAAATTTATGTTAAAAAGGGAGACGATGTTATTGGCGTAAAAAACAGCACAGCATGTATTAAAATAGATACCGAGGGCTATGAGTTTGAAGTGCTCGAAGGGTTGCAGCAATTCATTGACAATAATCGCTGCACTGTATTTATTGAATATCACAGCGGGTTGTATGAGAAGTATTACGGGAAAAACTATGTACAGCAGAAACTGGAGAAATGGACCTTAGCAGGGTATAAAATTCTTTATGCCACAGGCCGGAAAAAGGGGCAGGAGTTTAAGTTGCAGGAAAACAGGGAAGAACGCCTTGCTCTTGTGATGCGGCGGGTTACTTAA
>JAKIYU010000214.1 GCA_022708385.1 Bacteroidota bacterium
CATATCAGAGAGGGACAGGAGAATGGTAAAAAAGTAAATGTGGTGGAACTGGTGCCAAAAGAAACCAAACAATATTACAAAGTACGCCTGAATATCGAAAAAACTACAAATATGCTTGTAAGCGCCGTGGTCTTCGACAGAAACAACACCACTTTTACCTATACCATCTCTAAAAATCAGCCCAACATCAGCATTGCGGACGAAAAATTCACCTTTAATGCAGCTTCTTATCCTAAGGTCGAAATTATTGACCTGAGATAAATAAAAAAATTGTAAATTAGCGTTTTATTGTTTTGTCGATTTTTCGACATGTAATTTTTTTGCATTATGCGTAAAAAAGGCTTGCCTGTTATTATTATTTTGGGGGTGTTTTGTTTTTACGCCTGTCTTAAGGAACCAAAGCACCCTTCGTGGGACACGAACATTCTGGCGCCTTTATTTAACACCTCTTTAGGTGTGGGCGATTTCCTGCCCGACTCCCTTGCGGCGCTTGATTCATCAGGATTTATTCATGTGGCTTACAACGAAGTTCTGTATGAATATACACCGGGCTCAATTCTTGAAATCCCCGACACCATTACCAGCCAGGCCTACCAGGCGCCTTTCAGCGTAACACTGCAACCAAATCAGTTGTTTTTGAACAAAAACGAAGAACGCATTTATAAATTCGGCGAAGCTAAGCTCTCACAAATAAAGATTAAAAAAGGCTATGTTAATTTTCAGGTTACCAATACGGTAAACGAAGCCATTTTGATGACCTACAGCATCCCTATGGCAAAAAAAGACGGCGTTCCCTTTGAACTTACCGAACTTGTGCCTGCAGCTAACGGTGTGCCTTACACCCTTACAAAAAAAGTGGATATTTCGGGCTATGTCCTCGATATGCGAGGAACTACGGGGCTGGGAGCAAACATTATTGGAACTAATTTCAAAGCCCGCCTCAACCCCGATGGAGTCCCCACGCCCGTTACGCCACAAGATTCGTTTGTGGCCAATATTAAATTTGAAGAATTTACCCTCAGTTATGCCAGGGGGTACTTCGGCAGTGTGGCGATTAACCTCGACGACACCTCAAATGTGGATATTTTTAAAATCATCAAATCGGGCCACTTTGAGCTTGAAAGCATGCAGTTGGCGCTTCAGATTGTAAACGGCTTCGGCATTGATGCACAGATGGTTATTCATCAGATGGGCTCTTTAAGTTCATTAACCAACAACAACCTTTCTCTGCAAGCCCCCATGCTGGGCCAGACTATAAATGTGATGCGCGCCACCGAAACCGGCAACCCGTCGGACCCCGTAATACCTACAACCTATCCGTTAAACCTGAGCAACACCAATGTAAAGGATATTTTCGAAAGTATGCCCGATAAACTCACATTTAAAATAACCGGGCAGGCCAATCCGCTTGGAAACATTTCGGGGGGCAACGATTTTTATTACGATGGCAACGGTTTAAAACTTATGGTTAACCTCGACATACCGCTTGCCCTTAAAGCCCATGAGCTCACACTGGCCGATACGGTTGGTTTTAATTTTAAAAATGAGGCCGAATACAACACCATAACCCATGGCACTTTTCACCTAATTGCCGACAATGGCTTTCCTTTCGATGCCCGCCTGCAATTGCTTATGGCCGACTCCAACAACGTAATTCTCGATTCCCTGCTTTTTAACAACCTGGCTTTGGCTGCCCCTTTAAATAATGCCGGCATGGTCGTTTCCAAAAAAAGAACCCTTATGGACGTACCTTTGCCCGAATCAAAAATAGACAAGCTGGAAAATACAAAAAAACTGGTAATAAAAGCCGTGTTTAATACGCAGGGCAATAATTATATTAAACTTTACGATACTTACAGAATAGACCTTAAAATGACAGGCGATTTTAATTTCCTTGTTAAACAATAAAACAACGTATTTTGAAACAGATCTGGTTGGTTATTTTTACTTTACTCACAAGCGGCCAAATAGGTGCGCAAAATACAGTTAAATGGTTGTACGACCTTGAGACTCCCCTTATGTCTGTCGAAGGAAACTACTTCCTGGGCTCACCAACCATTGACAATTCATTTATTAAAAGCTATTTCGATGGCCTGTATTTGGGACCACTTTTGAAAGAGAATACCTATAAAAATCTTAAAACCGTCAACGCTGTTGGCGCTTACGAAAATTATAAGTTTAATTATATTTTCCCTTCAGAAACAGGTGCCGGAACAGCCTGGTGGCTTTCGGTCGAAAATAAAAATATGTTTGCCCTACAGTTCAACGATGCCCTTTTCAGGATGTTTTTTTCGGGCAATAAACCTTTTGTCGGTGATACTATTTTAATCAAAAATAACTTTCTGGCATCCGACGGCTTTTCTCAACTGAAGGCCGGGCTGATAAAGCAATATGGCAACGACCGCTTCAAACATACTTTTGCAGGCCTTCTGGCGTTGAATACGGGCAGTTTTTACAACAATATTACTGTGAAAGACGCCCTGTTATATACCGAAACAGACGGTTCTAAGCTGGATGTGGCGGCCAATATGCAGTTCAGGTATGTCAAGAATGCTTCTCCGGCTGTACTGAAAATTTTTAACGGCTATGGCGCCAGTGCCGATTTTTATTACAATTTTAAATGCGATAAAGGCAACAATTTTACACTGGCCCTTACCGATGTGGGTTTTATCAAATGGATTGCCCCCTATTCCCACATCATTGCAAAAGATACCGCTTTTACTTTCGAAGGGATTGAAATTGCTGACATTTTTAATATAGACGCTTCTACCGAAGATTTAAACAAGGATTCCATTAAAAATTACCTGACCAGCCTGACCGAAAATAAATCATTTACCCGTATGCTTCCCCTGACCCTCAGGATGTATTATTACCATTCTTTCAGCAAGTGGCTGGACATGGGCGCCGGCATGCAACATATCTGGCGTTATGCATACAAACCCTATTACTTTGTTGATATAAAATTCTATCCTTTTTCTGTCCTTATGCTTTCCCCTACATTTAGTTACGGCGGATATGCCGGGTTTAATGCGGGCCTTGATTTGGGTATCCACATCAAACAGTATAATATTTTTGTAGGCAGCGATTATCTGACACCCTTTGCTGATGACACTTATTTCAGAGGGAAAGGGTATTATTTTAAAATAATCCGAAAAATGGGGAACGAAAAATCAAGTTTTGATGGTACCGACCATGTTAAAATAAGCAAAGTCGATCGAAGGCCCAAGTACCGCCCCGATATCTTCGACCAATCGCTCTTTAACCGCAAATCGAATTTTTATGAAACAGACACCATTATCAATGAAAATGATACCCTCCTCAAAAAATAATTTTTTTCTTATTGCCGGCCCCTGTGTGGTCGAAAGCGAAAGCATTGTGCTTGAAACCGCATCTGCTGTAAATGATATATGTTTAAAATACGACATTCCTTATATTTTTAAATCGTCGTACCGTAAGGCCAACCGCAGCAAGCTGGCCTCTTTTACAGGTGTTGGCGATACCACGGCACTCGAAATCATTAAACAAGCAGGCTTATCATTACAAATACCTACGCTCACGGATATACATACTGCTGAAGAAGCTGCGCTGGCAGCCGGATACGTTGATGTTTTGCAAATACCCGCCTTTTTGTGCAGGCAAACCGACCTGCTTATAGCAGCAGCACGCACAGGTAAGGCGGTTAATATTAAAAAAGGGCAGTTTATGTCGGCTTTTTCGATGAAGTTTGCCGTGGAAAAGGTTTTTGCCGAAGGCAATAACGAGGTCATGCTTACCGAAAGGGGCAGTATGTTTGGTTATAACGACCTGGTGGTAGATTTCAGAAACATTCCCATAATGAAAAGTTTTGGCGTGCCGGTAGTGGTGGATATTACCCATGCTTTGCAAAAACCTAACAGCGAAAGCGGGGTTACCGGTGGTCAGCCCGAAATGATTGAGACACTGGCAAAAGCAGCTATTGCATGCGGCGCCGATGGCCTCTTCATAGAAACACACCCCGAACCCGCCAGGGCCTTGTCGGATGGCGCCAATATGCTGCCGCTCAATAAAATGAAAACGCTGATTGAAAAACTTGTTAAAATAAGAAAAAGTCTTTAAGCTGAAAATGAACCGATACCTGATATTATTACTTGTTTCATGCACCGTCATTACCCTTCGCGCACAGCTTCCGGTACAATTCAATCATACTTACGGCACCTTCAGTTACAATTACGGCATAAGTGTATATCAGGAGCCGGATACAGGCTATGTTATACTGACTAATGTTTCGGGCAATCAGGGCAATAATAATGTACAGCTTTTTAAAATAAGCAAAACAGGGGCTTATGTATGGTCGCAATTGTATGCCGACAGCGCCTTGTTTCGTGCCGAAGGCTTTTGCCGCACGCCCGACAAAGGCTATCTGATTACAGGAAGCACCAATATTAACCAGGAAGACGGTTACGGCATCTTTGTTTATAAAACTGATTCTCTTGGCCATAAAGAATGGTCACAGAATTATGGAGGAGAAGACTGGGATTTGGGCGCTGCTGTGGCCACATGTAATGATGGTAATTATGTGGTATGTGGCAATACTTACAGCTATGGCAATGGGCAAAGCGATATTTATATACTGAAAATAAACACCCAGGGCGATACCCTGTGGACACGCACCTTTGGAGGCACTGATGAAGATATGGCCACCAGTATTAATATATGCAGCAACGGGGATATTCTTATTGCCGGACACACACTGAGCTACGGGCAAGGCGGCTACGATGCTCTTTTATTGCGCTTCGATAATGACGGAAATTACAAGTGGCATCAAACCTATGGAGGTAGCGGCGACGAACAAATACACGGTGTTCGTGAACGCTTTGGCAGCGATATCATTATGGGAGGTTATACTTCAAGCTATGGCATGGGGGGGGAT
>JAKIYU010000215.1 GCA_022708385.1 Bacteroidota bacterium
GCACCTGTATAATTTTTACGCACTTCATACCCTGATGGAGAAAAGAATGTCAGAAAAATTTTGCAATGCGGTTTGAGTTCCTTAATTTTTTCAATTACAGGGCGTCCCTGTTCAAATTCACCAAGGGAAGATACATGCACCCATACTACAGGGGCATCATTGCCCCGAAGTTTTTCGCTTATGGAAAGCAAAATCTTTTTCCTGCCCTCAACCCAAAGGGCGGCTTTTTTGTTGAAAGGAGCCACCAACCTGATAGCGAGGGTGTAAAGGGCAATAAATATATGATACAGGATGTGCATATAAAAACAAGCTGTATTGCGAATGCAAAGGTAATGATAATATAAATATTGTACGCACGGAATACAAATCCGTGCGAACTTAGATAATGTATTATATGTTGCGCACGGATTACAAATCCGCGCGAGCTAGGTAATATAAATATTGTACGCACGGATTACAAATCCGCGCGAACTTACATAGCACGGATTGCAAATCCGCGCGGGCTGTTGTGCACGGATTACAAATCTGTGCGGGCTTATATAGCTCGGATTGCAAATCCGCGCGGGCTTTTTATTATATCAAATATCCTTTTTAATTATACCGGCGGAAGCCTGTTGTGCGGGCATGATGAGGATGTCGTTGATATTCACGTGCGGGGGCAGCGTAGCGATGAAGCTGATGATGTGTGCAATATCTTCGGGTGTAAGTGGTTTGAAGCCTTTATAGGTGTTTTTAGCTCTTTGTTCATCACCTTTGAAGCGTACTATGGAAAATTCGGTTTCGGTAGCGCCGGGACATACCTGTGTTACTTTAACGCCTTTACTCAGTAGGTCTATACGCATAGCTTTTGTGATGCTGTCCACGGCATGTTTGGTGGCACAATACACATGGCCCATAGGATAGGTTTCTTTGCCTGCAATGGAGCCGATATTTATGATAAGGGGATTTTTACTTTTAAGAAGAAGTGGCAATGAAAATTTGGTCATATAAAGCAAACCTTTAACATTGGTATCGAGCATGGAGTCCCAATCGTCGGGATTCCCTTCGTCAAAGGGTTCCAGACCCAGGGCAAGGCCGGCATTATTAACAAGTATATCTACATGGTTAAATGTTTTCGAGATGCTATGACAAGCGGTTTTTACATCATTTTTTTTACGAATATCGAATGTGGATGCAAGCACTTTGATTTTATATTTTTTTTCCATCTCCTTTTTGAGTTTTTCGAGTAAAGCTTCTCTCCTACCGTTAATAATAAGGTCGTATTTTAATTTTGCCAGTGCTGCTGCTGTTGCTTTTCCGATACCGCTGGTGGCACCGGTTATTAGGGCTACGGATTTTTGTTTCATGATTTTCGTTTAATAAAACTGTTATATGTATTTTTAAATTTATCATTATCCATCAGTAAAAACATCAGCACCATTAAAAATGGCAGTGCCGGCACTTTATATCTTACAATAGCTCCATAAACCGGTGTGGTAAGGCCAATCAGCAAAAAGGTAAAAAAGACAAAAAACAGGCAAAACCAGAACAGGGGTACGGTTCTATTCTTTATTTTAAGATGCAGAGAAGTTATAATGAGCATTAACAACAAAAGAAGATTCTCTATTGAAGAGAGCCAGGATAAGAACGATTGTTTCATAAATACATGGGGCATAAAAAATACATTAAATAAAGCCCTTGGTGCATTTTTTAAAAATGAGCCCAAATTAGGCTGTAACTTTCCAATATGAACCATGCTTCCTGAATTTTGGTCTAGGGCAAGATAATAGAAATCGTTTTGTTTACCATAATTTCGGGCAGGTTGTAACTGTTAAAAACATGATGAAAGTTAAACCCAGCAATAATCAATATCCCGGAAACGAGGACAAATTTTAAAAAGGCATGTTTGTTATTAGTCTTTACACACCAGTAAAAGGCCAGCAAAAGGGGCAACAGGGAAACCATGATGTAGAACTTCAAGTAGGCCAGCAGTACTATGGAAAGGAGCACCCATAAAGCTGCAATGACATTAAACTTATGCAATAATTTATGTGAAAAATGCAATAGGAAACCCATCCCAAAAAATAGCAGACCCTCTTTAAGTACGCCCGATGACCAAAACAGCACTGAAGGTATCAGAAAGGAAGCCAGGAGCAATGGTCCTGTGAGCAGCGTGGTATTATTGCGAAAAAACTTGAACAGAGCTGTTTGCCCGGCTATGGCAATAAACGACATAAAAACCGTATGAACACTGAAATAACCAAACGAAAACAGCCTGACAAATGCATTGAACCTTATAATGATATGGCTGTCGTTGTATATATTGTTCTCATACTGGCGGTACCAGTTATTCATTTGTGTATAATAGTTGTCGAAGTATGGGGAGTCGTTGCCCATTCCGAGCAGCATTTTTAAATAATCGAGCGGTTTGTCGAAGAGGGCTTCATACATAATTTTACTGTCGTCGAAATACTTAAACACATCGGCTTTGAGCCTGTCGGGGTAATAGTAGGTATAAATAAGAGCTATAAATGTTCCCAGCGCCACTTTAATTAACAACAGTGCGGGCAGGAATTTTCTGTTTACCCCCTCCAATCTGAAAAAGGGTGCTTTAATAAATATAAACGTAAAAATAACGCCATAGAACAAAGTCAGGAGTATTTCAGCCGTCAGGTACATAACTATTTCTTTGATTTGAGGCGTTTAAACACACTGATGACTCTTTCTTTATCAACAATCATCAAAATCAGCACGGCAAAAAACGGCAGGAAAGGGGCTTTATACCTTACAATATTTCCAAGAACGGGTGTTGTAATGCCAATTACTATATACAGCGACAAGAGGCTGAAGAACAGGAAGAAAAAAAGATTTTTATTTATACCCGAAAAAGATGAAAACACAAGACTGATGATTAAAGCTATTATAAGCAACAGGTTTTCGATGGCTGCAGGGATACTCATTGCAGTATGCACTTCAAATATTGATGGGCGAAAAAAAACGTTAAATAAACCTTGTGGAATGGCTTTAATAAAGCTCAACGGGTTCGGTTCTAAAAGGGGTATATTAATAAAACTGCCGGCTGTAGGGCGGGATGAAATTTCGTAAAAGACTGTACGTTGAAGCATACTGTCGGTAAATAATATTGAATCGCCTGTCAGACAGCCATTGCTGTAGCGGTAAGCTGTAATACCTGACTGTGGGCGGAACAAACGCCTGGCAGTATCAACATTTGTTTTATTAAGTTTAACGTCCGGATAAAAATAGACTATCTCCTTAGAGATGCTGTCGTTAGTGATGCAATATGTGCCACCAAAGCCTTCTTTGATTTGTTCATTTTGTTTTCCTGACAGTAGCTGTAAAGGGCTAGGAATTATGTTCTGAAACGAAGAAAGGGCAAGCGTTAAAGTCAAAAATAGCAGGTGGATTATGAGATAAACCCATCCGGTATATTTGAAACGTTTTCTAACAATAAAAGCAAAAACTAACATGGGTATTATTAGGGCAGCGAGCAAATAGTATTTTAACATAGCAAGCAATAAGCCTGAAACAACAAGCAATATTGTCTGACTTACACATGGCTTTTGTACAAGGTTAAAGAAAGCAAAGATAAATAATCCGAGTACCAGAAAGATAAAGCCTTCTTTAAGCACCCCAGACGACCAGAAAAGGACAGCCGGCAGTAGAAAAACAGCCACTACCAATCCTTTCCTTTTCTCTTTCAAAAAAGGATAAAATGATTTGAATATGGCCATTAAGCCAATAAGCGACAGAAAGCACATAAACACCACATGTACCGTATAATAGCCAAAGGAAAAGATGTGCACTACAGCATTGAAACGTGTAATGAGGCGGTGGGCATTAAAAAAATTGGCGTTAAGTGCGCCGGTAAATTCCTGATAGGCATCGGTTTGCACGGCCCAGTATTTTGTTCCAGATACATACGTTTGAAGGTAATCAGCATCAGCGTTTATTCCAAGAACCAGTTGCAGGTAATGCAAGGGATTAATAAAAAGGGCATTGAAAATATATTTACTGTCATCGAAAAACTTAAATATATCCGCTTCCTCCCTAATGGTATAGTAATATGTGTAAATAAGCGTCAATAAGACACCGACAACAATTTTAATTATAAAAAGCAAGGCCAGGCCCTGCCTGCTTATACCCTCCGATTTAAAAAAACGTCCCCTGAAAATAATCCAGACAAACAAAGTGGTGTAAAACAAGGAAAGGAGAATTTCTGCTATCATAGTTCAAAAATACAAGATTAATTTCACATTCATTTCCTGTGCCTGAAAAAAAGCGTATTTTTGAATAAATTTGGCAAGACCCCGTATAAAATGTTCGGTGATATCCTGAATCTGCTGTCGAAACTAACATTAACGCGCTTAATCAATTGGATTTTGAGCAGGGTATCCTATATACCGGGTATTGTATTCCGTAAAAGTGTTCTCATACCCTATCCGGTAAGTATCTCAGTAGAGCCAACGAATCACTGCAACTTGCAATGCCCTCACTGCCCTTCGGGTTCAAAAACGCTTAGCCGCTCACGTGGCTTTATGGATTTTGAATTATACAGTAAGGTTATCGACAAAACAGCTAGAGAAACCCTGTACCTGATGCTGTATTTCCAGGGGGAACCCTTTATGCACAAAGAATTGTTGCCGTTTATTACTTATGCCCATCAAAAAGGGATGTATGTGATGACTTCCACCAATGCGCATTTTATTAACAGCGACAATGCCGAATCCATTGTAAAGAGCGGGTTGGACAAGCTCATTATTTCACTTGACGGCGTGAGTGATGAAGTGTATCGCATGTACAGGCAGGGCGGGGACCTTACAAAAGTAAAGGCTGCTGTTAAGG
>JAKIYU010000216.1 GCA_022708385.1 Bacteroidota bacterium
ACAGTTTTGAAGAACTTTTTACTATATATCCTAACCCTGCAAAGGATTACGTAACCATTACCCCCAACCCTGCCGTTAAAAATTACACCTTATATCTTAATGATTGTTTGGGTAGGGAAATTTTAAAATCGGAAAGCAGATCATTTGACTCTCAAAACATAGACCTGAATGCTATACAGCCAGGGCTTTACTTTGTAAATATCCTTCGGAATGGCGTGAAACTTCACACAGAAAAATTGCTGAAATACTAATTATTATTTATCAGGAGATTCCGAATATTTATCAGAAGATTTTACTGGATTTCGAATTTGAAGCCTATTCCGTGTACATTTTCAATTTTTACTTTAGGCTCAACTTTCAAATATTTTCTTAATTTGGTCACAAACACATCCATACTTCTTCCAATGAAATACGAGTCGGTTCCCCATACAGCCATGAGAGTTTCTTCTCTTGTAACAATTCTGTTTCTGTGGTGAAGAAAAAATTTAAGCAGTTCACATTCTTTTTTGGTCATTTTAATATCAACCTGGGGACCTTTTAATGTCATACCAGTATAGTTGAACACAAGCGATGCGAAATTATAAACAATTTCATTATTGTCGTTATCGAGCCGGTCGTTGTTAAAACAGCGTTTAAGAATGGCCTCTATGCGTAGCACAAGCTCTTCGCTGCTGAAAGGTTTTGTAATATAATCGTCGCACCCTAGTTTAAACCCTCTTATCCTGTCTTCATTCATAGATTTTGCGGTAAGGAAAACAATGGGAATATAGCGGTTTTGTTTTCTGAATTCTTCAGCCAAGAAGAATCCATCCATATTGGGTAACATAACGTCAAGAATACACAAGTCGAAACTGAATTTTTTAAAGTACTGATATGCTTCAGCACCATCTCTGCATAATTTAATTTCATAACCTGACATGCTAAGTAAGTCTCTGATAACTTCGCTTAAATTAGGGTCGTCTTCAACAAGCAGTAATTTAAATTTCTTTTTCTTCATAAGTCAAAGGTAAAAGTTATGTAACTACTAAAAGCAAAATTACTAATAAATTTGTGTTTTAACATAATTTTTTTATAATTAACATATTTTTTGGAGCAATCTAAGACGTATATATAATTTTTAATATATTAATTTTAATGCTTTATTATAAAAGGCTTATGTTATTGCGTTTAAAACTATAGTAAAGGTGCTTCCTTTACCTGCTTCGCTTAAAACAGAAATTTCGCCTTTAAAAAGGCTGACAATAGTTTTCACATAATACAGTCCCAGTCCAAAGCCTTTAATGTTGTGTTTATTTCCTGTAGGTACCCTGTAAAACTGATTGAATATTTTTCCCAGGTGTTCTTTACCGATACCTATGCCGTTGTCGGTAACAGATATTGAAATTTTGCCTTCTTTAAATTCAGTGGCAATATTAATTACCGGTTTTTGCCCGGTATATTTTAATGCATTATCAATTAGGTTTGAGAGTACATTATAGAAATGAATCCTGTCGATATTAGCAAAGGAGTTAGAGGCGAGCAAAGAGGTGGTTAAAGTGGCGTTTTTCTGATTAATTATTTCTTCATGGTCGGCCACGCATTTTTTAATTATCAGGTGAATATCAGCTTTTTCAGTATTTAAATACACATCGCCTTTTTCGATGAGAGAAATGTATAAAATCTGATTAACATGGGACTTAAGCCTTTCGTTTTCAGTATTAATAATAGACAGGTATTTTTCTCTTTTTTCCAAATCATTGATAACATCTCCCCTTTTCAGCATATCATGTGCAATAGAAATGGTTGCAATAGGTGTTTTGAATTCATGGGTCAGGTTATTAATAAAATCGGCTTTAATAGTTGACAGGCGCAGTAGTTTTAAATAATAGGAAATGATATTATAATAAGTCAGAATCAGCAAAAAAAAGAAAATCGCACTAATGATAACAGGTATAAGCAGTTGTTTTAAAATAAATCTTTCTTTTAATGGAAAAACAAAAGAAAGATAGAAAAAATTGTCGGGAGAAATACAACTGGACACGCACGAAAGGGAGATAGCGTATTTTGATGAGATCAACTCTTTTTCATTGTCTTTAAAATTACCTAGAATAAAAGCAGAATCGCTTTTTCTAAAGACGCCATATTTATAATTCATGTCCATGCCTAAGCTGACAAATTCGGTATTAATTATTGAATCGAGTTTGGCTTCATCAATATGGTCAACTATGTTTTGTCGTTGGTAAATGCAAAAATGTTCGCAAAACACATCTTTATTGGTTTTGAATTTATGTTCTGTCATTTGGTTGACGATACTTTTAAGAGCCACTTGCGTTTTATAATCGAACAGTTCATTTTTAAGCCTGTACGCGTCGATGAACCAGTTTACCTGCATAAAAATGATTACCAGCATAGCTAATGAAGCCAGGGTAATATTCATAAAGAACCTAAAATTTTTGTTCAGGGTGGTCATTAGGGTAATCAGAAAATGATGTTAACTGTAATATTTTTTGAATCTCTTGTAAGTGTAATAACGGCTTTATCGCCTTTTTTATAAAGTTTAAGGATGTTCATATAAGCATAAATATCCCTTATTTCGTTATCATCTATTTTACAAATAATATCACCTTTTATAATGCCGGCTTTGGCAGCAGGTTTATCTTCTGTAACATCAGAAATCCTGAGGCCTACACCATTATAGGCATGGTCGGGGATAACACCCAGTGTAACGGATGAATTTCTCTTTGCCCCTGAGAGTTCTGCTGAAGCCCTTGCGAACGGCAACTTGTCGTATCCAGAACTTCTTTCAATAATATTATATAAGAAGTTAAGTGTATAATAAATGCCATTTACATTAATTTTCTCAGGGAGGTCAGAAGGTTTATGATAATCATCGTGCAAACCGCTGAAAAAGAAAATTACAGGAATATTATAAAAATAAAAAGAAGCATGGTCGGATCCTCCGGTAACCTGATTCCCTTTTACTATCACGACAGAATCTGTTTTAAAATTTAAAATTGAATCCCATAACGGAGAAGATCCGGTACCAATGAGGCTAAGCTTGTTTTCAGCCGTATCAATTCTTCCAACCATATCAATATTAAGCATAAAGTTAATTTTGTTGTGTTTAATGGTTTCATTTTTTGCAAAGTAGTTTGACCCAATAAGGCCTTTTTCTTCGGCACTGAATGCAACAAAACAAAAATTATATTTCGAAAAACCCTTACATTTGAGGGTTCTCGCAAGTTCAATGATAGTGGCCACGCCACTGGCATTATCGTCGGCACCATGATGTACATCAGGGGGGCCTTTATGCCTGGAAATAGGGCCGCCCATACCCAGGTGGTCGTAATGAGCGCCAATGACGACAGTATAAGGCGCATTGTTATCCAAGTAGCCTACCACATTATAGGCATTTTTAATATCTTTCTGAATATTTACAGAAATTTCCGCCATTGGGGCATTAGAGTCCATAATTGTTTTGTAAGCAGTCTGGTCGGCAAAAATTACCGGAATAGACACAGGTTGCTCAAAACGGCTTTTTTCGAAGGTTGGTTTTGTCAAATCGTCGTCAGATCTAATAAAAATAACAGCAGCAGCTCCTTTTTCGGTTGCCAGTTTAATTTTGGCATCGATATTATCGAAATTATTTTTTTTATCTTTAAATGCAGGTGGCGCGCCTAACTCAATAGCAAATATTTTATTTTTAAGTTCTTTACCCTGATGGTCATTGAGATAAAAATCATAATCATCGTAGCCGCTGTTTTTATCTTGTACCCCCCACCCCACTCTGATTATTTCTCCTGATACTTTGCCGTTGCCTGAAGAGTTAAGCGGATGAAAATCATTCATTAAACTGTAGGTCTTACCATTAATGTTTAAATAATTTTGATCGTTCAGTTTTATGCCATCGGTTATTTCAAACTGCTGCAGGTATGCACTGTCTTTAAGAACAGACAATAAGCCTATTTCAAGGAATTTATTTTTAATAAACAAAGCGGCTTTAAGTTCTTCTTCCGAGCCGGCCTCTCTGCCTTTAAGCGAGTCATGGGCGAGTGTCTGAATAATGCTGTATAATCTTGTATTCACAGAATCTTTCTCAAGTGTGCAAAGTGTCGTTTGCGCATTGAGAGAATAGTACAAAAGGAAAAACACAAGAAATGTTATTTTTTTCATTATTTAGAAATATTTTAAATGAATTACAAATTTACTTAAAAAATTGGGTAAGTGTATGTATAAAAAAAAAGAGGTTACCGATTGGCAACCTCTTTAATAAAAATTTGGCGGCGACATACTCTCCCACGAAATGCAGTACCATCTGCGCTGAAGGGCTTAACTTCTCTGTTCGGAATGGGAAGAGGTGAACACCTTCGCTATAGCCACCATAAAAACCTTTTTATGATTCGATTTACTTTAACCATAATTGACATATAGCGAGAAAGAAAATATAATTATTAAACTTGTCTGAAGAAAGCTTACGGGTAATTAGTATTGCTCGGCTTTGACATTACTGCCTTTACACCTGCAACCTATCAACGTCATAGTCTCTGACGACCCTTAAAAGAAGTCTCATCTTGAGGTGAGTTTCGTACTTAGATGCATTCAGTACTTATCTCATCCAAACATAGCTACCCTGCGGTGCAGCTGGCACTACAACAGGTACACTAGAGGTTTGTCCAACTCGGTCCTCTCGTACTAGAGTCAGGTCCTCGCAAACTTCTAACGCCCACAACAGATAGGGACCGAACTGTCTCGCGACGTTCTGAACCCAGCTCGCGTGCCACTTTAATCGGCGAACAGCCGAACCCTTGGGACCTTCTCCAGCCCCAGGATGTGACGAGCCGACATCGAGGTGCCAA
>JAKIYU010000217.1 GCA_022708385.1 Bacteroidota bacterium
CACTTCGGTATCGAGTTTCAAAGGTTATTATGTCGAAGGGGGGTCGCTCGAAGTTGGCCGTGCAAGCACTAAAGCCGTGGTGCAAAGCAGTATCCTCATTATCCTGTTTAACCTTATTCTTACCCAAATGCTTCTGTCATGATTGAAGTCAGAAATGTATATAAATCTTTCGGGAACACGGACGTGCTGATAGACATCAATACCTTTTTCGAACCGGGTAAAATGAACCTCATTATTGGGCAGAGCGGTTCGGGTAAAACGGTGCTGATGAAATCGATTGTCGGTTTACATACTATTGATAAGGGGAGTATATTGTATGATGGGCGCGACTTTGCCAATATGAGTTTCAATGAAAAAAACGTCATCCGCAAGGAACTTGGTATGCTATTTCAAGGCAGTGCCCTGTTTGATTCTCTTACGGTGGAAGAAAATGTGATGTTTCCGTTGAATATGTTCTCTGATTATAATGATAACGACAAGAAAGAGCGTGTTAATTTCTGCCTAAGGCGGGTCAATCTAGAGAATGTCAATAACCTGTTTCCTTCGGAAATAAGCGGGGGTATGAAAAAGCGTGTGGCCATAGCCCGTGCCATTGCTATGAACCCCAAATACCTGTTTTGCGATGAGCCCAATTCGGGTCTCGATCCTAAAACATCTATAGTTATAGACAACCTTATAAGTGAAATTACCAAGGAATACAATATCACCACTATTGTCAATACACACGATATGAATTCGGTTATTGAAGTAGGGGACAAGATTGCTTTCATTCACAAAGGGCGACTTTGGTGGGAAGGTAACAAAGAAGAAATACTCCATACAGACAATAATGAGCTTAATGATTTTGTTTACGCTACCGAATTACTTAAAAAACTAAAAAAATAAGTGTGTGGTTGTATTCGATATAATATTACTGATACCCTTGGTATGGTTTACTTTTAAGGGTTTTACTAAAGGGCTGATTATTGAGTTGGCTTCATTGGTAGCCTTGATTTTGGGTATTTACCTTGCTTATTTTTTTAGTGATTTTACAAAAGGTATTCTAACCAATCGTTTAGGGCTGACATCCCAATATATTCAACCGGTATCCTTTGTCGTTACTTTCATTGTGGTTGTCATACTTGTGTTTATTTTAGCTAAAGCACTCGAAGCAGTGGTTAAAACTGCCAGCCTTGGCTTTTTCAATAAAATGGCAGGGGCGTTGTTTGGTTTTTCCAAGATTACTCTGATTTGTGCCTTGTTCTTGTACCAGTTGGTAAGTTTTGATTCTGGAGCTAAAATAGTTACGACATCCACAAGAGAAAAATCCTATACTTTTAAGCCTTTAATGGTAACAGCTGAAACAGTGCTCCCCTATATTAAAAATATCAGGGAAAAAGTGAAATTGCCCGAAAAGCCTGCCCCGAATGGAACAGACAAATAATAAACCCGATATCAGGCAAGTACCGGAGGCGGAATTGCTGAAATTTCTCAATGAATACGGCGAAAAGCCTTTTCGTCTAAAGCAGCTTAGACCCTGGCTGTGGAAACATTTTATAAACACATTTGATGAAATTAAAAATATGCCTTCAGGCCTTCTTAATGCCCTGACATCGACCTATTTGCTAACATTTTTTGAATCCGTTCGCACACTTGAGGACATGGATGGCACTGAAAAAACGGCTTTTCGACTTGCCGGCGATACTGTGGTTGAGGGGGTGCTTATACCTGCTGCCGATAGGCTGACGGCATGTCTGTCAACACAAGCAGGTTGCCCGGTGGGGTGTGCCTTTTGTGCTACAGGTAAGATGGGATTCAAACGCAACCTGACAGCTTCGGAAATGTATGCCCAATTTGTAAGTCTCAACCGGAGAGCTGTGCAAGAATGGGGTAGGGGGCTAACCAACATTGTGCTTATGGGTATGGGGGAACCTTTGCTAAACTATGAGCAGGTAGTTCGTTTTATAACCATGATTAATACCTCCGACGGGCATTCTTTTTCTGCCCGCAGAATCACTTTATCCACGGTAGGTATTCCCCAATACATAAAAAGGCTGGCCGACGATAGTCTCAAGGTCAACTTGGCTGTATCGCTGCATGCCCCTACCAACGAAAAAAGAAATGCCCTGGTGCCCTTAAACAAGACATACCCTATAGAGATGCTTATCGAGGCATTGATGTATTATTACAAAAAGACCAAGCAGACTATTACTTTTGAATATGTTTTGCTGCGTGGTATTAACGACGGGCGTACTGATGCTGTGCAACTGGCAGCCCTTTGCAGGCAATTCCCCTCTAAAGTTAATATTATTGAATTTAACAGTTTTGAAGGGGTTGCTTATCAGAAGCCGGAAGCCGTAATGACGGGCAATTTCTGTCGCATTCTCAAAGAGCAGGGCGTAAACTGCACACTGCGCCAAAGTAAGGGCAGCACTATAAATGCAGCCTGCGGACAGTTGTCGCATATAGTGAATATCTCTTATTAACTCAGGAAACTGAGCAATATTCCTGCAGCCACAGCGCTTCCTATAACGCCAGCCACATTGGGGCCCATGGCGTGCATCAGCAGGTGGTTCGATTTGTCGTATTCCAAACCAACCATTTGCGATACCCTGGCGCTGTCGGGCACTGCAGATACACCGGCATTGCCTATAAGCGGGTTTATTTTCTGACCTTCTTTAAGGAAAAGGTTAAGAATTTTTACAAACATCACGCCTCCAAAAGTAGCTATTATAAACGAGAAAGCCCCCAGTGCAAATATCCCAATCGATTTGGCAGTTAAAAATGTTGTGGCTTGTGTGGAAGCTCCTACAGTAAGACCAATTAATATCGTAACTATGTCTATCATTGGACCTTTAGCCGTATCTGCCAGGCGGCGTGTTACCCCGCTTTCTTTAAGCAGGTTGCCGAAAAAGAGCATACCCAGAAGGGGCATTCCACTAGGGACAATAAAAGTGGTAAGTAAAAGCCCGATAATAGGGAATAGTATTTTTTCGAGTTTGGTAACCTGGCGCGGAGGTTTCATGCGGATAACACGTTCTTTTTTGGTGGTCAGTAGGCGCATAATAGGTGGTTGAATAACAGGTACAAGAGCCATATATGAATAGGCCGAAACAGCTATAGCTCCCATTAGTTCGGGGGCCAGTTTAGAAGATAAGAATATAGCTGTGGGGCCGTCGGCACCACCGATAATTCCTATTGCCCCGGCTTCGGATGCGCTAAATCCCAAAAACAATGCAATGGCATAAGCACCGAAAATACCTAACTGTGCGGCAGCACCGATAAGTATAAGTTTAGGATTGGAAATCAATGCCGAAAAGTCGGTCATGGCACCTATACCCAGAAAAATGAGTGGGGGATAAATACCGTTAAGAACACCAAAATATAGGTAATTCATTACGCTGCCGCTTTCATAAACCCCGATTTTGAGTCCGGGATAAAACGGCACATTACCGACCAGAATACCAAAACCAATAGGTACCAACAGCATTGGTTCGTAATCTTTTGCGATAGCCAGATAAATAAAAACCAACCCTATTAGAATCATAATGATATGTCCTATGGTAAAATTGGCAAAAGCCGTATAAGTAAAAAATAGTTTTAGGTGGTCAATTAAGAAATTAAAAAAACCGCTTTGTTCCATTTGCTTAGTCTCCTATAATTATTAGCACATCTCCTTCCATCACGGAGGAACCTTTTGATACTTTTATGCTGGTAACCGTTCCATCTTTGTGACAGTCGATATTGTTTTCCATTTTCATGGCTTCGAGGGTCATCAGTTTTTGCCCTTGTTTAACCTTATCACCTTCTTTAACATGCACATCGAGTATAACACCCGGTAATGGTGACTTAATGGGAGATTCCCCTTTGCTTTCTACGGGTTTGTTGGTTAACGATATTGCCGGCATGCTTTCGGCAGTGGTTACATTTGTTGAGCGAACGATGCGAGGTGTTTTTTGCTGTTTGATTTCCCTGTCAATTTCCACATCGTAGGGGGTACCGTTCACTTCCATTTTGGCGATATTGCCTTCAACACTCAGTATTTCAACCTCATACTGGTTGCCATTAATTTTGAATTTATATTTGTTCATTATAATTGTTATTATAGCTTAATAATAAATATCTTATTTTGGGGTTTGCCGCAGGCTGTAAATTTTGGAGCTCCATGGGGAGTAAGTTCGGGACACCTTGTTGATGGTAAGTACAGCTTCTTCAATGTCGTGCATATCGGAGGTGTACATATACATTGCCATGCCGATGGCAGCATATACTTCTCCTGAATGGGCATCATCCAGTTTGGCAGCTTCTTCAAAGCGGCCCTGTTTGATGAGTTCTTTTTTCTTTTTACCTGACTGAAAACGGAGGCCTATTTGCCTGAAAATCAAGTAGAGAATTAACAGTGCACTAAACACAACCGTCATAGCTATAATAGCCATACCAGCACCCCAAGGGTCCATTTTTTTGAAAATCTGGGAAGAGGTAATTCTTTCTTCAGGCACATTTGTGCCATTAGGGGTGTTTTTATTAAGATAACCTCTGTCAGGACTGCCATCTGCTAAAGAACCATAACTGATATTGCTTTTTTGATTTACAAGGTAAATACTGTCAACAGGTTTGGCGTCGGAATCATAAAAGTAGAGAATGTCTCCTTCCTTTAGTATGAAATTTAAGTGGTCAATTCCTTTTGTGGTATCGTTATCAGCCCAAAGTAGAAGATAGCCTCTTGTTGAAATAATACTATTTGCAGAGCCTTTTATAATTTTAAATTTTTTCCGATTTGTAGGGTCATTGCTTAAATAGCAACCGCCAATATTTACCGAATTATAT
>JAKIYU010000218.1 GCA_022708385.1 Bacteroidota bacterium
AAGAAACTTCTGCTTCCATGTTTCCAAAGGCAGCTCGGTATAGCTAAGCGGTGCCGATTGCCGGAAATGATAACAATGGGGGCAGTTGAGGTTGCAATTGTCGGTAAGGTCAAATTCGGCTATGTATTTTATGCCTGTAAAGAGGCGCTTTATTTCAAGCACACCCACATGGAGCAGCCTCAGCAGGTTAGACCACCTGCTGCCCGGCCATTGTCGCAGATAATACATCAACTCCATGGGGTTCAATGAATGAAATCGTAACAAAGTTACTATTTTAATTCGCCCGGACTAAAAAAAGAAATACTTTTGAAAGATGTTGTATATTATAATTTTTTATTATTTTTGCATTAATTTATAATAAATCTAAATAAAAATACAAATACAAGTTTTTATGCAGGATAATACCGATAAAATACTGAATGATGTAACCCAGGGCGATTACAAATGGGGTTTTGTTACAAATATCGAGACGGAAGTAATACCCAAAGGGCTGACGGAGGATATAGTGCGTTTGATATCGCAAAAAAAGGAAGAGCCTGAATTTATGCTGGAATTTCGTATAAAAGCCTACCGCCACTGGTTAACCCTTAAAGAGCCTCAATGGGCGCATATAAGCTACCCTGCTATTGATTACCAGGATATTATATATTATGCCGCGCCCAAAAAGAAAGCGCAAATAGACAGTCTCAACGAAGCCGACCCTGAACTGCTGGCCACATTCGACAAGCTAGGTATTCCGCTTAACGAGCAGAAAGTGTTGGCAGGTGTTGCAGTAGATGCCGTTATGGACAGCGTATCGGTGGCCACAACCTTTAAAGCAACACTGGCCGAAAAAGGCATTATTTTTTGTTCGTTCAGCGAAGCGGTAAAAGAATTTCCCGATTTGATAAAAAAATACCTGGGCAGTGTGGTTCCTTACACCGATAATTACTTTGCAGCGCTAAACTCGGCTGTTTTCAGCGATGGGTCTTTTTGTTATATTCCCAAAGGGGTGCGTTGCCCTATTGAACTCTCAACGTATTTCCGTATCAATGCAGCCAATACAGGGCAGTTCGAACGCACGCTCATTGTGGCCGAAGAAGGGGCGTATGTCAGCTATATGGAAGGCTGCACGGCGCCTCAGCGCGACGAAAACCAACTGCATGCCGCTATAGTGGAAATTGTGGCTATGGACAATGCCGAAGTGAAATACTCAACCGTGCAAAACTGGTATCCGGGCGATAAAGAGGGCAAGGGTGGTATTTATAATTTTGTTACTAAAAGGGGGATGTGCAAAGGTTTTCGTTCGAAAATTTCATGGACACAGGTGGAAACAGGTTCGGCTGTAACATGGAAATACCCCGGCTGTATCCTCTTGGGTGATGAATCGGTAGGGGAGTTTTATTCTGTGGCGGTTACCAACAACTTTCAGCAGGCCGACACAGGCTCCAAAATGATACACCTGGGCAAACGCACCAAAAGCACTATCATCTCGAAAGGCATTTCGGCCGGAAAAAGCAACAACAGCTACAGGGGCCTGGTGCGCATGACCAAAAACGCCCTCAACGCCCGTAACTTTACCCAGTGCGACTCGCTTCTTCTGGGCGATAAATGCGGGGCGCACACCTTCCCCTATATACAGGTGAACAACAAATCGTCCAAAATTTCCGACGACCAGCTGTTCTACTGCAACCAGCGCGGCATCAACACCGAGCAGGCCATCGCCCTGATTGTAAATGGCTATGCCAAGGAAGTGCTCAACAAGCTGCCCATGGAGTTTGCCGTAGAAGCCCAGAAGCTACTTTCGATAAGCCTGGAGGGAAGTGTAGGATGAAGAAGTGTGAAGTGTGAAGTGTGAAGTTTGAAGTGGGAAGTTTGAAGTGAACTAAAGTGAGCTAAAATGTCCCGATAGCTATCGGGTTTGGAGTTTGAGTTAATGAAAATTTAGTGATAAGAATTTAATATAATGTAATATGTTGAAAATTAAAAACTTAGAAGTTTCTATCGACAACAGGGTGATATTGCAGAATTTCAACCTGGAGGTGAAGCCCGGTGAGGTGCATGCCATAATGGGTCCCAACGGCACGGGTAAAAGTACGCTGGCCAATGTCATCGCAGGCAGGGAAGGCTACGACGTAAAAGGAGAAATCATTTACAAAGGAAAAAACATCATGCAGATGCCGCCCGAAGAAAGGGCGCGCGAAGGCATTTTTCTGGGCTTTCAGTACCCGGTCGAAATCCCCGGTGTGAGTATCACCAATTTTTTGAAAACCGCTGTAAACGAAATCCGCAAGCACAAAGGCCTCGAACCTATGCCGGCAGCCGAATTCCTGGCTTTTCTCAACGAAAAAAAGAAAATTGTGGAAATGCAGACCACACTAGCCAGTCGATCGGTGAACCAGGGATTTTCGGGAGGCGAAAAAAAGAAAAACGAAATATTCCAGATGGCCGTTATAGAACCCACACTGGCGGTGTTGGACGAAACCGATTCCGGCCTCGATATCGACGCCCTCCGCATTGTGGCCAATGGCATCAACAAACTCAAAAACAAGGACAATGCAACCATCGTTATCACGCACTACCAGCGCCTGCTCGATTACATCATCCCCGACTTTGTGCATGTGCTTTACAAGGGACGCATCGTCAAAACAGGAGGTAAAGAACTGGCTCTTGAACTGGAAGAAAAGGGGTATGACTGGATTAAAGAAGAGATGGGGTTGTAGGGAAGACAAAAGATAAAAGGAAAAGGAAAAAGACAAAAGGAAAAAGCAGAAAGGAAAATGTGATGATTAGTTGATTAGAAAATAAAAACAATTTGCGCCCCTGCATGTCGGCAGACAGATTTGCGTGCCAATTAGGCAAAAGAAGGGGATAATTGGAAAGGGTATTCGGTAAAATTTAGAATGCCAGTATTTCAGCTAATCCCGTCAGCGATTAAATGTAGGGGAAAAACAAATAAGAAAACAAATCCGTGCCGCCTGCCTGCCGGTAGGCAAGTCAGGTATGGAACATCAAAAAAAGAAGTTTATAAAATGAAACGTATTCTTTTCGGTGTGTAACTCTGTGGTAAAAAATATAATTGATTATAAATATGTTTAAAGACTTTATAATAAACGAATATCAAAAAAACAAGGCCTTACTTGAGGGCGGCCTTCCGGGATCTGTCAGAAACATTAAAGAAATGGCCTACAACAATTTTGTTGCGCTGGATATGCCCCATACCAAGCTCGAAAACTGGCGCTTTACCGACATCGGCAAATGGCTTGAGCACGACTACACCCATTACTGGGCACCCCCGGCCGGGCAGATTGACATTGAAAAGCTTTTCCAGTGCGAACTGCCTGAAATGGATACCTATACGGTGATTCAGTATAACGGCTGGTTCCTCAGCCGCGCCTCCGACATGACTGTGCTAGAAAACGGCCTTATCATCGGCAGCCTCCACAAGGCGTTTACGGCTTATCCCGACATTATCGGAAAACACTTCGGCAACTATACCGACACCACTAAAAACGCCCTGCAGGCACTCAACACCGCTTTTGCACTCGACGGCATTTTTGTGTACGTGCCAGACAAAGTGATTGTTGAAAAGCCCATTCAAATCATAAATATCATTAACAGCGACAAAAACACCGTGGTGCACCCGCGCAACCTTTTCATTGCAGGAAAAAACAGCCAACTAACCATTGTACACTGCGACCATTCGGTAAATCATAAAAACAGTTTCATCAATTCCCTTTCCGAAGTATTTCTGGATGATAATGCCCGCATCGACCACTATAAGATGCAGAATAAGGATGCCGACTCAGCCCTGTTTACCACCATTAATGCCCAGCTCGAAAAGGAAGCCCGTTTTTCGACCAACACGCTGATACTTAACGGTGGGCTGATACGCAACAACATCAGTGTAAAACTGAACGGCAAAGGGGCCGAAGCCGACCTTAAAGGACTCTACCTGGTGGACCGCAAGCAGCACGTGGACAACCAGGTATTTGTGCACCATGCAGCCCCGGAATGTAGCAGCAACCAGTTGTACAAAGGCATTATCGACGACGATGCCCGCGCTGTTTTCAACGGCCGCATACTGGTGGCCAAAGACGCCCAAAAAACCGCTGCCTACCAGGCCAACAACAACATCATGCTTACCGACACCGCCCAGGTAAACTCACAGCCGCAGCTCGAAATATATGCCGACGATGTGCGGTGCAGTCATGGCTCTACTGTGGGCCAGCTAGACCCCGAAGCTATGTTTTACCTACGGTCGCGTGGCATTTGCGAACACAGTGCTCGCATGTTGCTCATGTATGCTTTTGCTTCGGAGGTGGTGGATAAAATTGGTATAGAAGCCCTGCGCACCCGCATGGACAACATGGTATCCAAACGCCTTAAAGGCGAACTCTCCATCTGCGATCAGTGCATGCTGCACTGCACCGACAAGGCCCCGGCCTTTTTGAATATGGATTTTAAACCTGTGATATGAAGAGAACCTGTACCCAAATCGAACGCTGACAACAAGCTGTTGATGGCGCTGGCGTACACCTCAGGCGTGTCCTGTGCCTGAGAAACGTGAAGGACTTCGACCCCTTCCTGATGCTCGACAGCTTCGATTCAACAAACCCCGACGACTACATCAAGGGATTTCCCTGTCACCCGCACAGGGGTATAGAAACAGTAACTTATCTGCTGCATGGCTCCGTGGAACACGGCGACAGCCTTGGCAACAAGGGGGTTATATCCGACTTGCAGTGCCAGTGGATGACGGCCGGCTCAGGCATTATACACCAGGAGATGCTCCTTGCCTCCGACAGGATGCTC
>JAKIYU010000219.1 GCA_022708385.1 Bacteroidota bacterium
CTATACCTAATAAATATTTTGTCTTAACTATTCATAAAAAGCACTTTTTAAAAACCTTAAAATATATGATATAAGTGTCGTCCTGCTTAATTCAATATTCTTCAATAGCATTGTTTTTCTTAATCCGGGCAATCTTACTGAGCGCTTCTTCAATAGTTATGGGCATAAAATTGAGCACATCAACCCCCACATTGAACAGAATACTGTTGCTGTTTTTTCTGATAAGCCAGTTGTGATGTATATGTCCCACAAAATTTATGTCGCACATTGGGTCAAAATCCAATGGGTTATGAACACAATTTATATTTAAACCGCTGTATTCAATATGTAGGCTTTTAATAAGTGTCTTGATGTAGGCTTTTAATAAGTGTCTTGGTTGAATTTTTATAATCTGAAATATTTGAAAATCCGGAATTATTCTTGTTCTCGGAAGTTGATTTAAAACAAAAATCACCTACTATAAATACCATATCTTCCTGCTTTATCCGCTGGTTCCAGTTTTTAATTAAAATGTTGTTCATTTCATCAATGCTTATAAATGGTCTTTTGCAGTATTCAATAATCTGAGCATGACCAAAGTGCGTATCGGCAGTAAGGAAGTATTTCATAGACTAAATCAGTTTTTGGCAGGTTTGTTACGTTGTGAAATTACAAAAAAAATTTGTTTACAATAACTTGTGTGGCTTGAAACACAACCCTGCAACCGGCAGTAAAGCAATCTAAAAGCTATTTTATCTCAATCTTCTCACCCAGAAATTTCGGGTCTTTGCCGAAAATCAAATCAAGGACCATTTTGACCCGTGCAAATTTTTCACGGATACGGGTTTTAAAGCCATAGTTTTCATTTACATCCCGTGCGTTAAAGCCTATGGCCTGTATGCCTTTGCAGTCGGCAATATATATGGCACGTTCGTTATGAAAGGGCTGCGAAATCACGGTGATGCTTATCTGTCCGAAAATTTCCTTACACCGTACAACCGAATCAAGTGTTCGGAAACCTGCATAATCGAGATAAATTTTGTCGGCGGGGATGCCTGCGGCTATCAGATCATTCTTTATGGCTGAAGGCTCGTCATAGTCCTTACGTGAGTTATCGCCGCTGACAAGGATATAATCGATTTTGCCGGCATTATAAAGTTCTACTGCGGCCTCAATGCGGTATTTGTAATACAGGTTGATATACCCGCAGGGAAGTGTTTTTGCTGTGCCGAGAAGCAAACCAATTTTATTGTAGGGAATGCTGTCGGTGGCATTGTAAAGTCTTCCGGCTGCCGTCTTTTCGACCAGTTTGTCGGCGCCATAAATGCTGATGACGCCAAGAACGGTTAAAATAACAACAACCCAGATAAGCTTGCGGAGGATCTTCATAGGAATTCAGATTTCTCAATTTTATGTTATAGACTTGCTAAATTTATATAAAATATGTAACTCAACTTGCCAAATTTATATAAAAAAAGCAACTTTATATCTATTTTTGGCGCACCTACGATCAACAGGAAGTTGACCTGATAGAAGAAAAAGATGGGCATTTGCAAGGGTTCGAATTCAAATGGAATCCAAGAAAAGCAGTCAAGGCGCCGGTGGCTTTTATGCAAGCTTACGCGCATGCCCGATTCGAATGCATTACCCCGGAAAACTTTTTGGAATTTGTGCTCTGACTTCAGGCACTTTAAGTAGGGCTTGCAGAATAAGTCTGAGGTGCGCTGTATTTGAGGCCACGAGGCGATGATGTATAAGAATACTTCGAGCCGAAGTAACGAAAAAGACAGCGTGCATCAGACTAACAAACACGCACGAATTCTTTTTAATCGAATTGTGTATATTTAATATTTCCTTAAACGATAATAAATGCAATGTTTTACATAAGAAACAAATCCAAAGGTTTTTCAAGTTTAGTGTGAAATAGCTTGTATTGGACTATGTTAATCAATTGTCTAAAAAATTAATAATGTGCGTGTTATGTGTTATTAAGCAAGCCCTAAGTACTTTTAACCTTCATCTTCCTCACTTTTCTTTCTCCCTTTATTTTTCCGGCAGGCCTCGGCGTTGGCTTTCTTTTTCTTGTCGGGGATGACCTTTTCGCTGAAGCGGCCATCGTAAAAACCCTGTGCACGGGCGGCATCGCGGTTCTTTTTGAGGAAGTGTTTGTGGATTTTTTTCAGAGTCTTTGTGCGTTTCATTTTATTTGCTAATTTTGAACTTTATCGTGTTTCCTTCATTATTCATATTCAATTTTCAAAATTACGGAAAATATATACGATAATGCCGGCTCACCCGAAGAAGCGGTTAAAAAACTTTACGAATATGCGGCACAGTTGCTTGTTAAAGAGAAAAAATAGCCCGAAGCTGTAAAGGCAAATCTTTTAGAAATGGGGGTGGACAATGAAAGCGCCGATACAATCATTACTAATTTACAGGCACAAATTGAGAACGTAAAAAAGGAACGGGCCAGCAAAGACATGATTTTTGGCGCTCTCTGGTGCATGGGTTGCATTATTGTAACGGCTGTTACGTATCAAGCTGCATGTGGCGGGGGCACCTATGTGATTGCCTGGGGTGCTATATTGTTTGGTGCAATTCAATTTATTAAAGGTCTTGCGAATAAATAAATTTTCTATTTTTGAATGTAAATAATAAACGTAAATCATTATGACACTAATTCAACTATCTGAGCTTCCTTACGAAGCCACTGCCCTTGAGCCTGTAATAAGCCGCGAAACCATTGAGTTTCATTATGGCAAACACCACCAGGCGTATGTCAACAACCTCAACAACCTGTTGCCCGGTACGCTTTTCGAAAACAGCACCCTCGACGACATGGTAATGAAAGCCGAAGGCGGCCTTTTCAACAATGCCGCTCAGGTGTGGAACCATACCTTTTACTGGGAGTCGCTCACTGCCCCCCACAACCAGGGCCCGTCGGGCGCTATAGCCGATGCCATCAACCAAAACTTCGGCTCTTTTGACGCGTTCAAAGAAAAGTTTTCGGCAGCCGCCGCCACCTTGTTTGGCTCGGGCTGGGCCTGGCTGGTAAAAAATGGCGATAAGCTGGAAATTGTCCAGGAAAGCAATGCCGGAAACCCTCTGCGCAAGGGGCTAAAGCCCCTGCTTACCCTTGATGTGTGGGAACATGCCTATTACATCGATTTCAGAAACCGCCGGCCAGATTATATTAAGGCCTTCTGGACGATTGTCAACTGGGAAGCGGTCAATAAAAGGCTGGCATAAACGGCTGTATTGTAACGGAAAGACACACTAAAAAATACAAAAACCTTATTGCGGACAACGAGGTTTCGTTGCATAAATGATTGGAGGTTTGTAAAAGATTAAAATTGTTAATTATTAAAATTGTTTGACTTTATTATATCATATTTTATTTTTTTATATATAGAAATTCTCATATGTGTATTAAATATAACCTAAATCGGCATATTAGTACATAAATAATTAAAAAAATACCAATTATAAAAACATATAAAACCAAATAATAAAGAATTTTCTTAACTTTCGCTTATCGTTTAACTATATTTGCAAGTATTCTATAAATGCAAATATGTTATCCCCCCCCAACTTCAGCGAAAACCGGAATACAAGCCACGTGTGCGTGGCACATGCAAAGCAGAGAGGCGGCGCCGATGAAAAAATCAGCAACGGCTATACGGCGCCTCATGTTTTGGCCATGCCCTTTTGGTTAAAGCGTAAATAATACAGTTTACTGTTACTCTTTTTGCTTTAAAATCAGACACTTATTATTTATTTAACAATTATTTTATGAAAAATCCTTACTTTTATATTATGTTTAGAAATTTGATTTCCCTATTTGTATTTGCATTGTTTTTTACAGGACTTGAGGTGCAGGCACAAAGAGCGGCGCCTGGTGTACCTGCACTTACTTCACCATCGAATAATTCGTATGTGCAGCCGGGTAAAACGATACAGTTTACATGGAATGCCCCCACTACAGGTGCCACACCGTTTGCTTACACAATTTACATTTACAATGGCGCTTCATGGAACAATTACAGTGCAGGTTCCAATCTTTATTACAACTACCTTGTACCTGAAACCGGAGGTGGTTCCTTATGCGGGGCAGGTATGCAGTGGTATGTGTACGTTACCAACGCATATGGAAGTAACAATTCAGCCACTTGGAATTTTACACCTTACCCTAAATTTTCAGGTTCTTCGGCCGATTACAGTATTACACCCTCAACAAGCTGCCAGAGTGCAGGCACGCACAGCATTGCCGCTTCCGAGGCCAAATACTATGCGTTCAGCGCCACTTCGGGTTATACGTATTATTTCGGCACATGCAATACAGGCATGGGTTGTGGCGCCAATACTACCTGGGATACTTACCTGAGAATTTACGGCACCAACAGCAGTTGCACACTAAGCGCCTATGATGACAACAGCGGTTCGTGCGGCAACAACACATCGTATATCGCATGGACGTGCACTTCTACCGGCACCTATTATTTGCAGGTAACCGGAAAAACAAAATTTGATTACGGCACCTATTACCTGCAACACAAATATACCTGTCCTACGCTGACTGCCGGCAGTATAGGCAGCAACCAGAGTATTTGTTATAACACCACACCATCGGCATTTACCCAGGTAACAGCCCCCACAGGTGGTACAGGCACCTACACTTACCAATGGCAATACACTACTGTAAGCGGTTGTGGAAGCGGCTGGAGTAATGTTTCGGGTGCAACAGCAACCACCTATCAGTCAGGCAACCTCACACAAACCACCTGTTACAGGCGGGTTGTTAC
>JAKIYU010000220.1 GCA_022708385.1 Bacteroidota bacterium
TCGCTACACCCGCTTACTTCACCTACAAATAACGCATACCGCCTGGCTTCCCCAAACCACCCTGACGAGTATTTTGTGTTTGAATACAGAAAAAAAGAAGGCATGTACGAGACCAATATTCCGGGGTCAGGACTTATTGTTTACAGGATTAACCCTAATGCAGGTGATGGCAATGCAAGCGGCCCCCCTGATGAAGTATATATTTACAGACCCAATGGTACACTCAGTGTTAACGGCAATATTAACGCAGCTTTTTTCTCTTCTAATATCGGACGTACTCAATTAAACGACCAGACCAATCCTGCTTGTTTCTTATCCAATGGCGGCCCTGGTGGCATTGAAATTTTCGACATCACTTCAGCTGACACCACTATTTCGTTTACCTACGGCGTTAATTACAAGCCCACTGCTGCCTTTGAAGCCTTGCCACGGCAATCCTGTACCGGTTACATAGAATTTGTTGACAAGTCGTTAAAACAACCGACATCTTGGAAATGGGATTTTGGTGATGGCACCACATCCACCTTGCAGAATCCCACGCATACCTATTATACCAATGGCTACAAAACCATCAAACTCAAAGTTGAAAACAGCTATGGGGTTGATTCCGTCAGGATGTTTAATTATGTGAGAATTGAAAGGCCAACAGCACCCACCGCCACCGGCGACAGCAGTTGCACACCTGCTTCCCTTTTGCTTACAGCCACTTCACTTACAGGAGGCGATTTAAACTGGTTTGATCAACCCAACGGAGGCACCTCCCTGTTTACAGGCAACGCCTTCCAAACGCCCCTGCTCGATACCACGACCACCTATTATGTAGAGGAAATTACAAATGCAACACAGGCAAACGTCGGCGCCCCCGATTCGGCCATAGGAAATGGCAGCTACTTCAATAACACAAACACCCATTATCTTGTCTTCGACACCTACCAAACAATAACGCTGAAATCGGTGAAGGTTTATGCCCAATCAACAAAAGACAGAACCATTGTTATAAAAGACCTCAATAATAATGTTATTTGCGATACTACACTGAGCTTATCTACCGGCGAACATCGTATTGAACTCAACTTCATTATTCCTCCCGGCACAGATTATAAAATTGAATGTACCACCCCCAACTGTTTGTTATACCGCAACAGTAGTGGCGCCCAGTATCCATATTCCGTAGCCAATGTACTTTCTATACACGACAATAGTGCTTCAAGTCCAACCCGTTATTATTATTTTTACGACTGGGAAGTAATAGGACAGTCGTGTCTGAGTAACCGCAGGCCTGTTACTGCTGCCATTCTCGTTGCAGAGGCAAATTTTTCCTACACATCACAAAACCTGACCGTAAACTTTTTGAATACGTCGGCTGCAGCTTCAGGCTCTTTCTGGAGCTTTGGCGATGGTGCCACGTCCAGTGCCGTAAACCCGCAGCATACTTTTCCTGCTGAAGGCTATTACGACGTCACATTGTCTATTGTTAACAGCTGCGATACCGATTCTATTACCAAACAAGTGCCTGTTTTTCTGCAGGGTACAAACTCTGCTGCTGATATAAAGCCCTATTTATTCTACCCAAATCCTGTAAACGAATATTTAAACCTGCTGTTTAATAAAGAGGCCGAATACCAGATTGAGATTATTAATACCTTAGGGCAAATTGTTTACTCAGAAAAAATTATATACCACCCTGGCCAAATATTCAAATTGAACACTGCCAGTTATAAACAAGGCATTTACTTTTTGATTATTAGAACCGATACCATTTATAAAGAAAGGATATTGAAGCTGTAACAGTTCTCCATTCAATTAAAAGAATTTTCAAGGTATCGCTGCCCTACTGTAAAAACATAAACCTTTTCGCATTAAGACCTATTTTTTTATCAATTTATTATAGTATTTTTGCACGAATATTCCCATAAATTAAACTAAAGAGAACCGCCATGACTGAAAAAGACGAACTAACGGAGAAAAATGAATTGGAAAAGCCTGATGAGAATCTTCAAAATGAAATTCCGGATACGGCAGCCCAAGTTCAGGCTGAAATGCATTCTGAAATTGAAATCTCAGATAACATTACTTCCGTTACAGTTGAGAAATTATTAAGCGAGGAAATCATTGATGCTGATAAAAAGGACATTACTGAAACTGCATATACAACGCCTTCAAAAATAATGGCTGAAAATAAAACGGAAGACAATAAGCCAAAAACAGAAGATTCACATAATCCAACAGACATCTCAGATTCAGAAGAAGAAGACATGCTGGAAGAAGAAGACAGCATTGATTATGATAATTTAAGTAAAACCGAACTTGTTGATGCAATAGAAAAAGCTGTTACCGTTAAAGCTATTGAGAAAGTAAAAAGAAGAATAGGCCTTATAAAGTTGGCTTTTATTAAAATCAGCAAAGAAGAAAAAGAGCGAAAGCTTAATGAATTTCTGGCCGGGGAAGGGAACAGAAAAGAAGACTATAAACCTGAGCCTGACATCCTTGAAGAACGTTTTAATGCTGCATTTAAAATATACAAAAAGAATAAAAAGGAATTTGAAGAAAACCTAACAAAAGAAAGAGACGCTAATCTCAATAAGAAAAAAATTATTTTGGATGAAATAAAAAAACTTATTGAATCTGATGAGGAGCTGAAACACACCTACGACGCATTTAAAAAATTGCAGACTGAGTGGAAAGAAACAGGACAGGTACCTCCATCAGAAACAAATAATCTGTGGCAGTCGTATCATTTTCTTGTTGAAAAATTTCTGGATAAAGTTAGAATAAATGAAGAGTTGAGGGATCTTGACAAAAAAAAGAATCTCGAACAATGTATCGAGCTGTGTGAAAAAGCCGAAGAGCTGCTTTTAAATCCTTCAATTAATGAATCTTATAAACTCCTGCAACAATTTCACGATGAATGGAAAGAAATTGGCCCATTGCCAACGGATAAAAAAGAGGAGGTTTGGGAAAGATTCAGGCAAGCTTCGATAAAGGTAAACGAAAGGAGAAAAGAATACTTTGAAAAAGTAAAGTTGGAGCGTGAAAACAATCTGGAAACCAAAACAGCTTTATGCGAAAATATTGAAGAACTTGTAAAGAAAAGCTATAAAACTAATAAAGAGTGGCAAACAGCTACTGACAAAGTATTGGAAATACAAAATTTATGGAAAAAACTAGGTCCTGTTCCCAACGACCAGAAAGACCAGATATGGAAACGATTCAGGGATGCCATAAATTTATTTTTCGACAGTAAAAAAGAACATTTTGAAGGTATAAAAGAAGAATATCTTAACAACTACAACCTTAAGCTCGACATCTGCAACCAGGCAGAGAATATAAAACTCAGTAACGACTGGAAAAATGCCACCAATAAACTTATAAAGCTTCAGAACGATTGGAAACAGATAGGCCCACTACCCAAAAAGCAGTCGGATGAATTATGGAGAAAATTCAGGGCTGCCTGTGATTATTTTTTTGAGAAAAAGCAGGAATATTTTGCCAACATTGAAGAAAAAGAAAAAGAAAACCTGCAACAGAAGCTGACTCTCATCGAAAAAGTAAAAGCGTTAAGTCCCGACAGCGATTTTAAAACAGTTTTTGACACTATAAAAGAATATCAAAGAGAATTTACAGGTATAGGTCATGTGCCCATGGCTGAAAAAGAGAAAATCAACAACCTGTTCAGAGATGCAGTTAATGCAAAGCTCGACGAGATGAAGGTCAATCCTTTGGAAAAAAAGATGCTAAGCTATAAATCGAAATTTGAAAACATTAAGAGCGAAAACCCTTACGGTGATGTCATTAAAAACGAGATACGCTTTATCACAAATAAAATGACGCAAATCAATACCGACATACAGCTATGGGAAAACAACATAGGATTTTTTGCGAACAGCAAGAACGCCAACATACTGAAAAAAGAATTCGAAAATAAAATTGAAAAGGCAAAAGAAGAACTAAAAGTGCTTGAGGAGAAATTAAAATTTCTCAAAACAAAATAATTTAGTCAAGCTATAGCTCCTGTAAATGCGATTCGACAACTGTCTGGAAATATTACGCACAAAACTTTCGCAACCCTTACCCGGAGCAGAAGCTCATAAACAGATGTTGCCGGCTAACCGGTTGTTGCGTATAAACCTTAACCTGAAATTTATCAGCAAAAAAAGCGGTGTAGCTATTATTATTTACCCTGAACATGATGAAGCCTGCTCAGTACTTATTGAAAGGGCCTCTTATAAAGGGGTTCACAGCGGCCAGATAGGTTTGCCCGGGGGCAAAAAAGAGGACTGCGACCAAACGCTGGTTGAAACTGCCCTTCGTGAGACTGAGGAGGAAATAGGTGTCAACAGGCTGCAAATGAATGTATTAGGAAGTCTTACCGACCTTTACATACCTCCTAGCAATTTTCTTGTGCATCCCGTAATAGCAGTACTTACCCCGCCTGTCTTTGTACCCGACCCTGCGGAGGTTAAAGACATCATCACCTACGACATCCAAACCCTGCTTTCACAGGAGAAACCGACCTGTAAACTTTTCAAGGGCTTTCATTACAGCATTGAAGCCCCTTATTTCGACATAAAGGGCTTCACTGTCTGGGGCGCTACAGCCATGATTCTCAATGAATTTAGGTGGCTGCTGAGCGAAAAATAAGCAGGTTGAGTTATTTACTACACGATTTTGTAAGCTTTGTCAGCGCTTTCTGAATTGCAAATTCGGTTTCGGCATCGGTTGATATAGGGTTAATGGCCCTTGCTTTTCCCGAATAAACAACAATAGCTT
>JAKIYU010000221.1 GCA_022708385.1 Bacteroidota bacterium
CCTTAACAGCCGTATTCCCCTGAAAGTTAAAAAAATTAACTTTGCTGTTGTAGTTTTGCAGTGTGCTTTTGATACCTGTTTCCAATTTAATTTCGATCGGCAGGTTATAGGTTAAATCCGACTGAAACAGCAGAAAGTGCCTGAGTTGCTGATTGTCGCTTTGCGAAGGCGTTTCGAACTGAAACGGGAAAGTATAAGCTGTGAAATAGTCCTGATCCGCCTTATTGGTGTTAAAACTGTAGCTAAACTTAGTGTCGAGTTCCGAGCCCAGGGTGTCGAATTTACGCACCAGACCGAAATCCTGCTGAATATTGGTAAAAAATATATCCGCATGGATGTGATTATTGCTTTCTAAAAGTTTTAATGTGTCGAAAGCGTTGATAACGTTATTATTTTGTGAGGATGTATTTCTCGAACTTGCATTGATACGCCCGTCGTAATTGAGTGTGAGTTTTTCGGACAGGTCGTAGCTGATACCATAACCTGCATAGAGCTGATGGCTTTTAGGCCTGCTGCCTGCAGTCTGGGTTATAGCAGTGTCGTTATTAAGAAACCGGGCAGAGTTAATTTCCTCATATCTGTCGTTGTAGTTATAGTTCAGGTTAGCATAATAGCTGCTTTTTTCACCTCCTGCATTATAGCTGATACCGGCAAACCTGTTGCCATATTTACCCTGGTTAAAACCCGCGCTGGTAGTTCCAAACCGACCCAGTTTTACCCCTTTTTTAAGTATAATATTTACGATACCTCCTGAGCTGGAAGCATCGTATTTGGTAGAGGGTGTGCGCAGCACTTCAATGCGCTGAACACTTCCCGGGGGCAGGTTACGCAAAAGGGTATTGATGTCCTGTGTACTCATTTTCTGCTCGCGCCCGTTGATAAATATGGTGGCAGGGGTAGCGCTGTTAAGGTAAATGCCACCATCCTGGTCCACATACAAGCCCGGCGTACTTTCTAGTACTTCGAGGGTGTTAGTGCTGATGGCAGCCATGGGTTCCGGGTCAATAATCATCTTGTCGTCTTCCTGGGTGATAAGCGGTCTTTTGGCTGTTATTGTAACTTCATCGAGCGCTACAGATGCTTCCTTAAGCTGGTATTCGAAGTATCTTCTTTCCTGTTTCAGATTAAGCATTTTTTCGACAGATTCAAAACCCACAAAACTTATCCTGAGCAGGAATAGGCCGTTTTTAACCTCGTCAAAACGGGCCAGACCCTTTGAGTCAGTGACTTTATATGCTGGTGTGGAATCGGGTAGTGCAATAAGTTGCACGGTGGCGCCGGTAAGAGGCTCTCTGTCGGTATCTTTAACTTTTATAGTGAGAGGTTGTGCCTGCAGAGCCCCTAAACAGATGACAAAGGTCATATTTAAAAACAAAACAAATCTGTTGCAAAAAGGCATCATGTGTCTTTAATCCCGACTTGCAGGTAAATAATCGGGAGGCTGCAAAATTAGTCAAAGAAATGAAACACCAAATAGGTTATGAAATCAAAATAATAAAATAACTTTGTTTTGATTTTGAATTTTTTTAAGTAGGTATTCAATTTTAAAAAAATTAATGGAACACAAGCGATTATTTCTAATTGACGCTATGGCCATGGTGTACAGGGCTTTTTTCGCATTCAGCCGCAACCCTAGATATAATTCACAGAGGTTAAATACCAGTGCCATTTTCGGGTTTACCAATAACCTGGTGGATTTATTAAAAAACGAAAAACCGTCGCATATTGCTGTGGCTTTCGATTTGGCGGCCCCTACATTCCGACATATTGAGTATAAAGCGTATAAAGCCCAACGCGAAGCCATGCCCGAGGATTTGTCGCTGGCCATTCCCTATGTAAAAAAAATTATCGAAGGTTTTAACATCCCGGTTGTATGTCACGAAGGCTATGAAGCGGATGATATTATCGGCACTCTGGCCCTGCAAGCCGAAAAGTTGGGCTATACCGTATATATGGTAACACCCGATAAGGATTTCGGACAGTTGGTAAACGAAAATATTTTTATTTATAAACCATCCAAGGGGCCTTTTCCCTACGAAAAATGGGGTGTGGCAGAAGTATGCAGCAAGTTTGAAATTGAGCGCCCGGCGCAGCTTATTGACCTTATCGGGCTGTGGGGCGATGCTTCCGACAATATTCCCGGCATACCCGGTATAGGCGAAGTATGGGCAAAAAAACTCATTAAACAATTCGGTTCTGTCGAAAATCTTATTAAAAATGCAGCAGAGGTGGGTAACCCCAGGATGCGCGAAAATATCATGGCCTATGCCGACCAGGCCTTGTTGTCGAAAAAACTGGGTACAATATGTACCGAAGCCCCTGTAACATTCCATGAGACTGATTTCAGCTATAGCGGTATTAACCGCAAAGCACTCGAAGAATTGTTCGCCGAGCTCGAATTTCGTACCCTGGCCAAAAGAGTATGGGAGCTTGATTTCTTTAATACACAAGAAACCTTGCCCGATAACAGGACCGAACAGCATAAGCTTTTCCCTGAAGGCATTACCCAAAACCATACAGCTGAAAAGAAAAACATTCATTCGGTACCGAATAATTACAAGCTTATAAACACACCTGAAGATACTGCAGCACTGCTCGAAATGCTTAAAGGCGTTAAGTCATTTTGTTTCGATACCGAAACCACCGGTCTCGATACTATTGCCTGCGAACTTGTAGGAATTTCCTTTTCGGTAAAACCCCATGAAGCATTTTTTCTGCTTATGCCTAAAAATTATGATGAGGCTTTAGAACTCCTGAAACCTTTTCGTCCTCTGTTCGAAAACAAAAATGTACTGAAAATAGGCCATAATCTTAAATTCGATATTTCTGTACTGAAAAATTACGAAATTGAGGTCAAAAGCCCTTTGTTCGATACCATGATAGCCCATTACCTGCTCGAGCCTGATATGAAGCACGGTATGGATTACCTGGCTGATGTTTACCTGAATTACATTCCCGTATCCATCGAGAGCCTGATTGGAAAAAAGGGTAAAAACCAGCTGACCATCGATACCGTTGATGTGGATGTGCTGAAGGATTATGCCTGTGAGGATGCCGATATCACCTTGCAGCTTAAAAACCTGTTTGAACCTTTGCTCGAAAGTCAGAACCTGAGCAAATTATTTACTGAAGTAGAAATGCCTCTTGTAAGGGTGCTTTCTTCAATGGAGACAGAAGGCGTAAAGATTGATACGGCTATGTTGAGGGATATTGCCTTCGAAACAGGGCAGGAAATTATTAAAACCGAACAGGAAATATATGCCCTGGCAGGCGAAAAATTTAATATTTCTTCTCCCCGTCAGTTGGGCGAAATACTATTCGACAAGCTGGAGCTTGCAAAAAAAGCAAAACTGACCAAAACCAAACAATATTCAACCGGAGAGGAAGTGCTTGTAAAACTGAGGGGCAAGCACCCCATCATACAGAAAATACTGGATTACCGCTCCCTGACAAAGTTGCAATCGACTTATATTGAGGCATTGCCCAAACTTATTGCGGAACGCACCGGTCGTGTGCATTCGTCGTTTAATCAGGCTGTGGCCGCCACAGGCAGGCTGAGTTCAAACAATCCTAACCTGCAGAACATACCTATACGCACCGAACGGGGAAAAGAAATACGTAAAGCTTTTGTACCCCGCAGCAGTAACTTCATTTTGCTATCGGCCGACTATTCCCAGATAGAGCTCCGTTTGATGGCAGAGTTGAGCAAAGACCAGAACCTGCTTGATGCCTTCGAAAAAGGGCTGGATGTACATACAGCCACTGCCGCCAAAGTTTTTCACAAGGAATTGCACGAGGTAACCCCTGAACTGAGGCGGCTTGCCAAAACAGTTAACTTTGGCATCATATACGGTATCTCTGCATTTGGACTGGCCGAAAGAATTAACGATATAAGCCGTACAGAAGCAGCTACACTGATTGAGGAGTATTTTAAACAATATCCCGGCATAAAAAAATACATGGACGATACCATTGCTTTTGCCAGAAAGTATCAATATGTCGAAACCATTATGGGCCGTAAGCGGCATATTAAGGACATCAATTCAAACAATGCCGTCATCAGGGGCTTTGCCGAACGCAATGCCATCAATGCACCCATACAGGGCTCGGCGGCAGATATGATTAAGGTAGCCATGAACCAGATTTTTAAGGAATTTGAGTCAAAAAATCTCAAATCAAAACTTATCCTTCAGGTACACGATGAGCTTGTGTTTGATGTCCATAAAGAAGAGCTGGAGTTTGTAAAACCCCTTGTAGAATCGAGAATGAAGCACAGCATTCCGCTTAACGTTCCTGTTGAAGTGGAAGTAAATACAGGCTTGAACTGGCTGGAAGCGCATTAGGAAGTGCACTTCGAACCGATAGCTATCGGTTCACTTTGCTCGCTCAGTGACCACCTAAAGTGTAAAGTGAGCTAAAGCCTGCATACCGGCAGGTAGGTACTTAAAGTGTGAACCCGTTGGGCTATTATAGGTGTCCATGCCTACCATTCCAACCTTATGGTAAGAGTCCTAACTTCAAACTTCAAACTTCAAACTTCAAACTCTTAATTCTTTTCTCTTATTCTGTTTTTCAAAAGAAATAGAAAAAGGTAACAAGCAAACGTGTGTTGTTAATTTCCTTGGGGTTTTGAACTATGCCCATCAGGTCGGGTTTGCCATAAGCAGCGGTGGTGTATTCAAGTTCGGTGGAAATCTGCACTTTATTAGAAATAAACGATACAGAAGGAGCCACGCGGTACATATAAGCTATGTCGCTGCCTCT
>JAKIYU010000222.1 GCA_022708385.1 Bacteroidota bacterium
CAGCTGATCCTCTGACTAAGCGCCTGACAGCGCCCGCAAGGTCAGAGTATCACTACGCACCAGCCTGTGCGAGGGCAGCTGATCCTCTGACTAAGCGCCGGACAGCGCCAGAAAATCGTTTATTATTAAATTTTTACTACCTTTGAACTTTCCCATGAAAAATAAAACATAATATATTTTTACTAAAGTGAAACTTTTAACATGTTTTTTTTGTCTTATTTTTCTCATACACCTCTCGCAGGCACAAACTCTTGACAAAGATACACTTACCAAAAATGAAACAATAAAGTCTTTTCAGTCAATCATCCAAACATTAGCCCACGACTCCATGGGTGGCCGCTATGCGGGCTCCCCCTACGAAGATAAAGCCCGTCATTTTATTATACATTACTACCTGGGATCATTTCTTAAAGATGATTACATCATTTCAACCGATACTTTTACTTATTGCTGCCGCAACAACGACAGTATAACAGCCCACAACATTTTCGCCATTCCAAAACAGGGAAACAAAAAGCATTTCATCCTGGCCGCACATTACGACCACCTCCCGCCCGGCAGCAGTTTCTCAAAAGAAATCTGGAACAAAAACTACATTCACCCCGGCGCCGACGATAATGCTTCAGGTGTGGCTCTGGCATTGCTTGTATTTAAAAACTGGTATTTGCATAAAAACAATTCAAATTTTAACATTATTCTCATTCTTTTTTCCGGTCATGAAGAAGGGCTATTTGGCTCAAAATACTGGACAGAAAACCATTCTGCTTTTTCCCACTCTGTCATTTTAATGCTAAATTTCGACATGATAGGGCATATGTCAGAAGAAACGTGCATATTGTCGGCAAGAACTGAAAATAACAATGTGCAGGACACCATACTTACAAATCTAGCAAAACAAACAGGAATACGTCTGGTACTTAGCACCGATAATATTCAAAACACCGATGCCAGAAGCTTTCTTAGTTTTGGTTACCCCGTCTTTTCTTTTACAACAGGCATCCACAACGATTACCACAGAATTACTGACACTCCTGAGAAAATTAATTATTCAGGTCTTTTAAGAATATACAATTTTATAAACAATGTCCTGAAAATTTATTTCTGACTAATACTTAAACAAACAAAACAACTTTTGCTTTTGCTAGGTATATCTATATGATTCTGGTATTGTGAACAGCCCAAATGCTTACTGCACAGAGTGAACTGTCAGGTACATGGCGGTGCTACAGCTTTGTGCGTATATAATTCAGCTTCAACAACCACCAACCACTAAACAGTATATTTTGCAACAAATGTTCTAACTTCATTCACAATTTTAATCACTAACTTAGCTTAAAATTAATCAATTAAAATAAACATCTATTTTTGCAGAAAAAATTGTATCTTTGCAAAAATTTTTGTCTAACTAAAACATTAAACCCATGAACAAAAAATTATTTTTCCTTTTTTCAGGTTTGTTGTTTTGGGGTACAGTCGTTATCGGCCAGACAATTCAGAACTCGGTTATTGCCAGTACAGGGGCTTCCACCTCCAGCGGTAATGTAAAAATGGATTACACCCTAGGTGAAGTCGTTATCGAAACTTTTTCAGCAGGCGGCCAAAC
This sequence comes from Bacteroidota bacterium, assembly GCA_022708385.1. Lineage (GTDB taxonomy): Bacteria > Bacteroidota > Bacteroidia > Bacteroidales > PXBB01 > JAKIYU01. Next base: position 1,604 of record JAKIYU010000222.1, read on the forward strand.
CATTACACAGGGCTTCCATCAAACCAACCTCACCCTGGTAGCTATCGAAAACACTGAAATGTTCTCCGAAATAAGCATCTATCCCAACCCAGCCGACAACCTGGTAAACATTGATATCCCACAAAACTACGGGCAAATGGATATCAGTATTTATGATGCCTCCGGCAAATTAATCAGGAATAAACCCAATGCAGCAGGACATTTAACATTCGATGTCAGCACACTGGCTTCAGGTATTTATTATCTACAGGTATTACAACCGGAAAACAACAAATTAAAAACATTCAAATTAGTTAAAAACCAATAAATTATAACATTATGAAAAAATTACTTTCATTTATTATGGTCATCATGGCTGCTGCCACAGTCTGGGCACAGGCGCCACAGAGTTTCAAATATCAGGCTGTTATTCGAGATGGTTCAGGCAACATTATTGCTAACCAAAACGTGAATATAAGGGTAACCATTCACGAGGGCTCCAGTAATGGAACTACAGTCTATCAGGAATCTTTCAACCCCACTACCAACCAATACGGACTTGTCAATTTGAATATTGGCGCAGGCAATGTTCTTAGTGGCGTATTTAACACCATAAACTGGGGTACAAATTCTTATTACATTCAGATTGAAGTAAACACAGGTTCTGGTTATGTTGATATGGGAGCAACCCAATTATTAAGCGTACCATACGCTCTGTTTTCACAAAATTCAGCTGTACCCGGCGTTCCTGGTCCTACAGGTGCTACTGGTCCTACAGGTGCTACTGGCCCTACAGGTGCAACAGGTGCAACAGGTGCAACAGGTGCAGCTAATATTAACGGAACAACCAACTATCTGGTTAAATTCAATTCAGCCACAACCGGCGCAAATTCTGTGGTATATGAAGGAACAGGCACATATGCTGATAACATTGGCATTGGCACTACAATTCCGAACTCCAAACTCCATATAAATTCAGCCTCAGGCGCGGATGCTCTCAGAGTTCAGGTGGCAAATAGCACAAAATTGTTCGTTGGTTCTAACGGCGGTACTACACTGGGTATTTTCAGTGCTGGAGCCCCCGATAATGGCCTCTATGTTAACGGACAGACACTTATAGGTGTTACTAGTGGAACAGCCGGCTCTTTATATCAAATTGGTGCCAAATTGCAAGTTCAAACCAGTACTAAATATGCAGGATATTTCTCTACCGACAGCTTGTATTATCAATCTTATGCCTTGTATGCAAAACATACCGGTACTGGAACTGCTGACACAAGAGCTGTAAAAGGCGAAGCCAAAGCACAAGGTGGTTATGGCTACGGTGGCGACTTCATTGGCGGTTATTATGGCGTTTATGCAAAAGCTGAAGGGGATGCTTATGTTGGTTCTGCTTGGGGCTTATATGGTTATGCCACAGGAACAGCAGGTGCAAGATATGGTGTTTATGGTACGGCATCAAATACTGGTGGTACAACTGCTTATGGTGTTTATGGAACTGCTTACGGGGCTACTACCAATTATGGCGTATATTGTTCAGGTAATGGTGTTTACACCGGCACATGGTCTCAATCGTCCGACATCAAACTAAAGAAAAATATCAAACCCCTTACCAGTGCGCTCGACAAAATTATGCTCCTCGAACCCAAAGAATACGAAATGAGAAGGGACGAATTCCCCTCCATGAACCTGGCCGAAGGCAAACAGTTTGGCCTTATTGCACAGGACCTCGAAAAAGTATTCCCTGAACTGGTACATAAAGTACTACACCCCGATAATATGGAAAAAGGAAAAGAAACAATGATCGAATTTAAAGGTATTGATTATATTTCTTTAATCCCTGTGCTTATCGAAGCCATTCAGGAACAACAGAAAGAAATTGACGCCCTCAAAGCACAGCTCAATTCAAAATAATTTCTGATTATCTAAAAATTATTGAAAACGCTTCGCATTTTTGCGGGGCGTTTTTTATTTATTTTTGTACAGCCATACAAATTCTATTTCATGACAAAAAATAATTTTATTATATGCTGCCTGTTTAAAACCTGCACCCTCCAACTTGCAGCTCAGAATAACGAGATTCAAAACCCTGCCGGTAAAACATCAGGTGTTTCGAAAGATATGATTGAGGACACTTTGGACTTTTATGATGAAACACTTTATGAAACATCACCAAACAAAAACATTTTTGTATGGCTTATCGAAAACCCCCAATTACTTTCGGATGTTACAGTAAATCCCGATGCTAAACTCTCTGCCCTTTTGATTACCATACCCGATACATACAAATTTCTCGATATTAAACTTTACGACAAAAACTTCGGTCCTTTACTGACCCGCAGAAGAACCCCCGGAACTATTGAACTGGATATTTCGGAATTCAGCAATGGCATTTACTATCTGAAACTGATTAACACGCAAACCCACTAAAATAAAACGTACCGCTTGCTTAAAAAATAATATTTTACATTTGTATTCATTAACATTAATATCCAGTAAATATGAGCGACGACAGGAAAATAATCTTTTCGATGGTGAATGTGGGAAAGAAAATCCCGCCACACAAACAAATATTAAAAGACATTTACCTTTCTTTTTTTTATGGGGCTAAAATAGGTATTATCGGCCTCAACGGTTCAGGTAAATCAACCCTGCTTAAAATCATTGCAGGACTCGATAAAGCCATACAAGGTGAAGTGGTTTTTTCTCCCGGCTATACCGTGGGCTACCTCGCACAGGAACCTGAACTCGACAATGAGAAAACCGTAAAGGAAATTGTACAGGAAGGGGTTCACGAAACCGTGGCTTTACTTAAAGAGTATGAAGAAATCAATAATAAATTTGCCGAACCCATGAGCGATGAAGAAATGAACAAACTCATCGAACGCCAGGGAGCAGTTACCGAACTGCTCGACCAGCACAATGCATGGGAACTCGACAGCAGGCTCGAAAGGGCTATGGATGCTCTGCGCTGCCCCCCTGCCGAAGAAGTTGTAGCCCATCTCTCCGGCGGCGAACGCCGCAGGGTAGCTCTTTGCAGGCTTCTGCTTTCAGAACCGGATATTCTCCTGCTCGATGAACCGACTAACCACCTTGATGCCGAATCAGTACAATGGCTCGAACAACACCTCCAACAGTACAAAGG
>JAKIYU010000223.1 GCA_022708385.1 Bacteroidota bacterium
TGCATTTTGGCATATACTGTAACTTCTCTGCTTATGTTTTCTTGCTTATGCTGTATGGTTTGCTCTTGCTGCTTACTTTCGCTTTGCAGAAGCTGCTAGGCGATATCAGGGTTAGCAATATTAGGTTGAGCCTTACAAGCCTTTTTTTTATTCTTATTGTTATTGAGTTTTTTTTGCGTTTTTTCGATGTCAATGCTTCTTATCTCGAACGCAATACTCTTTGCTATGAGCGGGTGTTTCATAAATATAAAAATTCAAGGTATTATATCAGGGAGCCGTTGATGGATGTGAGCTATACCACTCCGGAGTTTTCCTATTACAGAAAAATTTATGACAATGGCTTTACACAACCCATGCCGTTGAAGGAGAAAAAAGACAACGAATTCCGTATCCTGGCTTTGGGCGATTCTTTTACCGAGGGTGTTGGCGTACCCTACGACTCCTCCTGGGCCAGGCTTCTGAACAAAAAACTGGCAGAAGACTATCCCGATAAACAGATATATATATTTAATGCGGGCGTTGTCAGCAGCGACCCGGTATTTCAATATGTACTGCTGACCGAAAAATTTAATAATTATAATTTTGATATGGTTATTGTTGCCAGCAACGAGTCTGACCTTATGGATATTACGCTCAGAGGCGGTTTCGAGAGATTTCAGGACGATGGCACTGTAACCTACCGCGACAGGCCCAACTGGGAGTGGATTTACGGGCTGAGTTATATGTTTCGTCTTGTTATTATCAATGGCCTTGAATATAATCCTATTTTACTAAAAGAGGATGAGTTCAGTAAAAAGCGCATTGAAGCCCTTTATACAATCTTTGATGCCGATGTTAAATTCTATAACTATACAAAAGAGCATGGTCAGAAACTGATATTACTCTTTCACCCCTCTCAGTCGGAGGTTATTAACCCTTCTTATTATCTCCTTGAACATGTCGTAAGAAAACTCAAAAAACAATATAATGATATGCATGTCCTTGATTTAAAGGATTATTATGTGAACACTCTGCGCATGAATCTTCAGAATATAAACGATTACTATTGGAAGATTGACGGGCATCATAACGGAAAAGGCTACAATGCCTTTGCCGAAGGGGTCAGGGCGTATATTAATAATAACAGGCTGATTGAATAGGGTCTGCTGAAAAAGTCTGAGGTGCACCGGATTTGAGGCCACGAGGCGAAGATGTATATGAATACTTCGAGCCGAAGTAACGAAAAATACGGTGTGCATCAGGCTAACACACGCACATTAAATTTCTAGAGGTGCTCTTCTTTTACTAAATTCTGATTCGATTTTTAAGTCAAAATCTCAATTCTCCTATTAAACTATCTGATTTAATGCATGGGTTTTATTAATTGTTAATAAAATGCCTTGCACTTGTTTTACATAAAGATATTCATAAACATCTATGAATATGTGTGTTGTGTGTTTTTTAGCAGACCCTAAATAGGTCTTAGCGCATAATGGTAACCGTACCTTGTACAGGTTCCATGATATTCTGCGGTAGGGTAAATATGAAATAGTAAGTGCCATCTGCAGCGCCTTCTCCGTCCCAGTCGTTTTTATAGCTGTTGCTTTCGTATATCCTGTTGCCCCAGCGGTTAAATATAATCATCTGGCAATTATCTACCAGCTCAATACCTTTAATAACAAACTTATCATTGATGCCGTCGTCGTTAGGGGTGAAAACGTTGGGAATTTCAATCTGAATAATCAAAATCTGCTTCGAAACAGAATCGGTGCAACCTGTTGTTGTTTCAACGAGCAGGGATATTGTGAAATACCCTGTGGCAGTATATGAATGTGTTATATTAGGGAAATTACCGCTTTCGGAAGCGCCATCGCCAAAATTCCACGACCACGTGCCTATGTTACCAATAGACGATGAAACAAAATTAATGGGCAATCCTGCAGTGCCTACTGTAGGAGAGAAGTTAAAATCGGCTGTGGGCAAGGCAAAAACATCAATGATTTTTGTGCCATGATTGGTACAGCCATTTGCGTCGGTAACAGTCAGTGTTACCGTATAAGTGCCATGATTAGTATAGGTGTGGTTTGGATTTTTAATGGTGCTGCCCGGGGTGCCATCGCCAAAAATCCAACTGTAAGTTGATGGCGGTTGATTTATCGTATCGTTGAATTGTACCGTCAGAGGTCTGCAGCCATTAATTTTGTCGGACGAAATAATAACCGTAGGAAGTGGGTTTACCAGAACACTCTGGTACGAGGCTGTTGATACGCAGCCCGCATCGGTAACTGTGAGCGACAAGCTGAAGTTGCCATCGGCAGGCCACATGATTTGGTAAGGGCCACTCCCTGTTCCTGTAACAACGACTCCTCCGGCAAAATTCCATGCAAAAGTGGCATTGGCTGAGGCCGTACCGGTATAAGTTACAGCAGAAGTATCGTACAAGCATACGGGACTCACGGCTGTAAAATCAGATGTGGGTATGGGTTTAATATATATCGGCATATTGGTCGGTGGTGAGGTGCATCCATTTTCGGATACCACCAAACTTACATTAACCTGTCCTGGACCACCCCACGAAATGCTGTGCGGGCCAGGGCCGGTGTTGCTGTTAGGTGTGCCGCCATCAACATCCCAGTTAAAGGTAGCCGATGATGATGCTGTTCCTGTATAGTTTAATACGGTTTGCTCTCCAACACACACACTGTCGAGGGATGCAGAAAAGTTGGATGTGGGTATAGGATATATATCTACCGTTGTTGAAACTGCATTACTCGTATCGGGGCCTACAATAACCTGTAAAAAGTAATCGCCGGCCATGGCCAAAGTAACGTTCGGTATTACCGGGTTTTGCTGAGTGGACACAAAACCATTGGGCCCTGTCCAGTAATAGGTGCACCCGTTTGGGCCTGTTTGTGCTGTAAGATTGAGTGTGGCACCAACACATAAGGGGCCGTTGTTGCTTACGGGAGGAGCTAATATACCGCAGTTGGTAGTGCCATGTCCAGGTGTACTTGTGTTTGTTTGATTAAAATTAATATTACAAGGGGAATTTGAATAATTACAGATAAGCAAAATATAAATCTGGCCGGGTTGCGCATTGTTGATATGCACAGTTTCGTTCCATGAAGTCGAATAACTGCAATCTATCATGTTGCCAGAAGGATAAAAATTGGGGTTAGAAGTATTGTTTGGGCATGATGAGCAGGCTGCTGTAAGCTGAGCCACACAAGGGGCAGTTTGGTTTGTGTAAGGCCCCCAGATGGCAAAGTCAATATCCACGGCAGGTGTGCTGCTCATGTATATAACAATAGGGCCGGGGTCTAAAACCTCCATGTAGTACCAAGCCGGATTGGGCTGTGACATTAAACAACCATAATTAGCGCCAGCCTGTGCTGTTCCGGCATTGACACCGGCAGGGAAATTATACACTGTGTCAGTGCAAAAAGGGAATGACGATTCGCACAGGTTGTTTTGAGCCTTTAAATAAGTACAAGAACTGGCAAGAATACTTAATGTAATAAGTACTTTTAAAGAAAAAATTTTCATTATTTACTATTTTAAAATGGTAACTGTTCCGTTAACTGGTTCAAAAATATTGTCTTTAAAGGTCAGGATGAAATAATATACACCGTCGGAGCAATTATCGCCGTCCCAGTCATTTTTATAATCGGAGCTTTCGTAAACTCTGTTGCCCCAGCGGTTAAAAACAATAAGGTTTGTACCGGTAGTTTGCTCAATGCCATCTATTACAAAATAATCGTTTATTCCATCTCCGTTAGGCGTGAAAACATTGGGAATAGTGATTTTTATGACAAAAATGGTTTTGGTAACGGTGTCCTTGCATCCAAACTGGGTTTCGACAATATGTGTTACATTAAATGACCCCATTGTGGTAAAGGCATGCTGAGTGGTAGGAACCTGTAATGTTTCATTGGTACCGTCGCCAAAGTTCCAATACCATGTGCCAACAGGGCCTGGATAGGAAGAAGTAAAAGTAACAGGAAAATTGGGCGCTGCAACATCGGGATTCATTGTGAAATCAGCAACAGGAACAGGATGTACGGTAATCATATTGTTGTTTGTCAGGGTGTTGATACACCCGTTGTTGTCGGTTATCGTTAAAGTTACGGAATAACTGCCATCCTGAGCAAAAGTATGGGTTGGATTGTTGGTGTTTGCCGTGCTGTTGTCGCCAAAGTTCCATGCGAATGCAGAAGCGTTTGGTGTTGTGTTGTTAAAATTGACTGTGAGGGGCTCACAACCACTGGTAGGAGATGCGGTAAACGAAACAACCGGTAGCGTCAGTATGGTTACATTCAGGGTGCTCAGGTCGGATACGCAGCCATTGCCATCGGTTATAGCTACAGAATAGCTGCCGGCACTGGATTGTGTGGCGTTGGGAATAACCGGATTTTGCTGTGAAGAAGTAAAACCGTTGGGGCCTACCCAACTGTATGTAACACCATTAACAGTATCGGCAAACAGTTGGAGATTGTCTCCCTGGCAGGTGGGGTTAAAACTTACGGCAGGTGCTGTGGGCTTTGGGTTTACAACCACTGGTACAGAAGATGGCTGGCTTACACAGCCATTTTCCATAAGGCCCAGAGTTACATTATGTGTGCCGGCAGTTGACCAGAATACCTGATATGGTCCTTGCCCGCTGCCCGAACTTACTGTGCCCCCATCGAAGCCCCATGCATAAGTGGCATTGGCGGTA
>JAKIYU010000224.1 GCA_022708385.1 Bacteroidota bacterium
TTTATAAAAGATAACAAAATATATTCTTTTACAATTGAAGGGAAAAACAAATTAATAAAAGCTACATGCGACGCCTGATACATATTTGTGTTTTATTATTGATGTTTACTGCTGTAGTTAGGGCTCAGGAGGGACTGAATTACAAACTGGTGGACTCTCTTTCATTTCGTTATTACGAAGAACAGAAATGGGACAGTGTGATATATTTATCGAAAAAGGCCTTCAGAAATGATATTGATTATTATTACCTTCGCATGCGTGCAGGTATAGCCTATTATGAGAAGCATAAATACCGTAAAGCCGCTGTGCATTTCAAAAAAGCTGTTATGTTTAACGGTCCTGACGATGTCAACATGGAATATCTCTACTTCAGCTATTTATTTGGTGGCATGAAAAGCGAAGCCAAAGCGCTTACAAAGAAGTTTTCAGTAAATCTTAAGGAGAAACTCGGGTTAGACAGGTATAACCTTATTGATGAGCTGTATGTGGAGGGCGGTCCCACTCTGGGGAGCAATCCTCAGGAAACGCAGGGAAACGGCATGGGTAATAACAACAATACACCTGCCCTGCTACGCGAAGAAGAACTGACCAATGATGTCAGGTATTTCTCTTTCGGCCTCAGGCATTCTCTAACTAAAAATATAAGCCTGTTTCATGCTTTCAGTACTGTAGATATTGGGAAAACCCAGAATATAAATGTTTACCAGGGTTACGTGGTCAATAAATACAGGATGTTCCAGCGTCAGTATTATGCCACATTAAATTTCTATTTGGGCAACGGGTTCACTTTAAAACCGGCCTTTCACTTTATTAATGTGAACTACGATAAGCTTGTTTACAGCTTCAACACCAATAACAAGTTATTTCTTGCCCAGCAGAAATTTATTCTCAACGATTTTGCTGTTTCTACCATTTTATCCAAAAATATTTCAAAATTTTCGTTCGACCTGAATGCCGTTATGGCCAGCCTTAACAATAGCAGGATACTTCAGGGGAGTGGCGCTCTGACCTATTTCCCTCTCGGCAATCTTAATTTGTATTTTACCGGTTCTTATACCTATCATAATGATGACATGGCAGCGAATAATGTGTATGAGATACAGGTCGGTGGAAAAATTGCCAATAAATTATGGGCCGAAGGCTTTTTCACATTGGGGCAGTTGTATAATTATGTGGAAAAGAATGCTTATATCACATATAACATTACTGATAAAATTATGTCCCGCAAAGGCTTTTCACTAAAGTATGTGGTAAATGATAATATTGAGTTTTCATTGTATTATCATAATTTATTAAAGAAAAACAAGTTAAATGTTATTAACCCCAATAATGAACTTATAATAAGAGAAAGAAATAATTTTACTAATCATTCAATAATAGGAGGTATTAAATGGACACTTTAAAGAAAACAGGGCTGATAGCCATCTTATTCTTTTTTTTAGTATTAAGTGCATCTGCACAAAATGATAAGGTGCTGCAGGATGCATTCAGCGCCAGTTATGGCTTTGAATATTCCGGCGATTACACCAAGGCAATCGACGCCCTTAAAAAGGTTTACACCGAAAAGTCGTACGAAGTTAATCTGCGTTTGGGTTGGCTTACCTATATGTCGGGATTGTTTACCGAGTCGGCCGGCTATTACCAGAAAGCCATTGCGCTTATGCCCTTGTCTGTCGAAGCCCGTCTGGGTTATGTAAATCCGGCTGCTTCTTTGGGTAACTGGGAGCAGGTGCTTTCACAGTATAAAGAAATTCTAAAAATTGACCCTAAAAATTCTACTGTCAATTACCGACTGGGTCTGATTTATTATGGCAGAGAAGACTATAATTCAGCCTATAAATGCTTTGAACAGGTAGTAAACCTCTATCCTTTCGATTATAACAGCACCCTGTATTATGCCTGGACCAATTACAAGCTAGGTAAAACACGCGAAGCCAAAGTTTTATTTAATAAGGTGCTTCTGATGCAACCTGCTGATGCTTCTGCACTTGAAGGACTTGGCCTGATAAAATAGCAGACGTTTAGGCAGGGGCATGTTTTCAAGCTATCAAGGGGAGTGGGCTGCTTTGCTCACTGTAATTTTCTGGACAACCACAGCACTTGTTTTTGAGTCGGCGAGTCTTAAAGTTGGTTCCATTGCTGTAAACTTTTTGCGGTTGTTTTTGGCTTTAGTAATCCTGAGCATTTATAATTATTTGGCCCGTGGGATGGCGTTCCCCATCGATGCTACTCCCGATGCCTGGTTTTGGTTGGTGTTATCCGGTATTATTGGCTTGGTGCTGGGCGATTATTTTCTTTTCGAGGCTTTTACACTGGTGGGCTCACGTATTTCGATGCTGGTGATGACTTTGGTGCCACCTCTTACAGCATTGATAGGCTGGTTTGCCTTAGGAGAACACCTGACCCTTATGCACTTCCTGGGAATGGGGCTTACCATGTCAGGTGTCGCTTTGGTTGTGCTTTACAGAGGCAACGGGCAGCAAAAACTTAAAATGAACTATCCGCCCAAGGGTATACTGTATGCCTTTTTAGGGGCTGTAGGGCAAGCTGTGGGTTTAATATTCAGCAAACTGGGCATGAAAGATTATAACCCTTTTGCAGCCACTCAAATACGTGTCATCACAAGCGTTATTGGATTTGCTATTGTAGTAACTGTGTGGAAGAAATGGGGCAAAATATCGGCAGCCATCAGGCAGACGGTACCTATGCTTAAAATTACCACCGGTGCATTTTTTGGTCCCTTCCTTGGTATTTCATTTTCACTTTATGCCATACAGCATACCAAAGCAGGCATAGCATCTACCATTATGGCTATGGTGCCTGTGCTGATAATTCCACCTGCTGTTTTTATTATGAAGCAAAAGGTCACAACGAAGGAAATAATTGGCGCTATTATAAGTGTACTGGGCATACTAATCTTTTTTTTATAAAAAAGAGGCTGCCTCTTTAAGGAAGCAGCCCCAGCTGGCGTTTGGTTTTTGGTTTTTGAATTATTTATCTGCCAGCATTTCGGCCATCTCAATCATTTTAATAAAGTCGTTTCTGTAGCCGTATTCATCAATACCTTTTGATTCTTTTGCCATTTTAATTACATTAGCCCAGTTGGCCGACCCTTTGAATTCCGAGTCTCTGAGCAGCATGCCAAATTGTGCTACGGCAGCGGCAAATTTAATGTTATTGCTTTCGGAATAGGCCGTTGGTTTGTATTTCTGCACAATAAGGTTGCTCACGTCCTCGTCAGGTTTCTTGTACCTTAACTTAACGGTCATGGCATATTTGCTTTCTACAATTTGAGTGCGTTGGTATTCGAGAGGATCCACATTGCTTACCTTTTCGGAAGATGTGGCAGGAATTATTTCATAGAGTGCAGTTACTGCATGGCCACAACCTATATCTCCGGCATCTTTCTTGTCGTTGTTGAAGTCTTCCTTGTTTAGGATTCTGTTTTCATAACCTACCAACCTGTATGCTTTAACAATAGCAGGGTTAAATTCGACTTGAATTTTGACATCTTTTGCAATGGTGTAAAGTGTACCCCAAAGTTCGCTGCCAAACATCTTTTTGGCTTCGAGGATGTTGTCAATGTAAGCATAGTTACCATTGCCGGCATTAGAAAGTTGTTCCATTTTTGAATCTTTGTAATTTCCCATGCCGAAGCCAAGAATGGTAAGGTAAATACCATCGTCGCGTTTGCTTTCGATAAGTCTGACCATTTCAGCATCACTGCTGGCGCCTACGTTAAAGTCGCCGTCGGTTGCCAGAATTACTCTGTTGTTGCCATTGGCAATAAAGTTTTGTTTAGCAATTTTGTAAGCCAGCTTAATGCCTTCGCCACCAGCAGTTGAGCCACCGGCTTGCAGATTCTCGAGGGAAGCTAATATTTTTTCTTTTTTAGTTCCCGGAGTTGATTCCAGTACTACTCCTGCGGCGCCAGCGTAAACCACTATGGCCACTTTATCATCGGAGCGGAGGTTGTTTACCAGGTATTTGAATGACTGTTTAAGTAGAGGCAGTTTGTTTTGATCGCTCATAGAGCCTGATACATCAATAAGAAATACCAGATTGCTCGGGGGGATTTCTTTTTCGTTAACATTTTCGCCTTTAAGCCCAATAAGTACAAGTTCATTTTTAGTGTTCCACGGACATTTGGCCAGTTCAATATTTACAGAGAAGGGGTCGCCGTTCTTTGGCTTAGGGTAGTCGTAGTCGAAGTAGTTTATAAGTTCTTCAATTCTCACAGCGTCTTTGGGCGGTTTCTGATTTTGTGTCAGGAAGCGGCGCACATTGGAATAGGAGGCTCTGTCCACATCAATAGAGAAGGTTGAAAGCGGGTCATTGACAACTTCTTTAAAGTTGTTTTCGTTAATAACATCGTACGATTCGGTGTTGTAATCAAAGAAAAGGCCATCGTAATCGCCTACATAACCTGCACTTACTGTTGCAGGAGCGTAGTACGAATCGGCTTTTGCGCAGGATCTTTTACCAACAGCCTTGTCGTACATTACTGTAACTTCGTCTTTTTCCTGAATAACAATATCTTCCGCAATTTCAATTTCACTTTTCAGAGCAACTTTAACATAGAATGTTCCGGCTTCACCAATGACAATGTTTTTATTGACATAGGGTTTGTAGCCTTTGGCGGTAACCTTAAGGGCGTATTTACCGGCGGGAAGGTTGGTGCCGAATATACCGTC
>JAKIYU010000225.1 GCA_022708385.1 Bacteroidota bacterium
ATGCCGTGAGCCATAGCATAGCAACAAGCGGTATTATGCGCATAAGTTTATTCATAATTCCTGTTTTACATTTTACTTATAATTTCATCAATTTCTTTGCGCGAAGGCACGCGGCCGCTGACAATCACTTTTTCGTTGATGACCAGTGCGGGAGACCGCATCACACCATATTCAATAATCTTCATGATGTCATCAACTTTTGTAACTTTAATATCTTTTCCGCTTGCAGCCACGGCTTCTATAACGGCTTTCTCGAGCGCTTTGCAGTTGGGGCAACCAGGTCCCAGTACTTTAATTTCCATCATAGGTTTTTTATTTCAATAATTCTTTAATAGCAGCAATCATTTCTTTTTCAAAAACAGCCTCATCCTTGGAGCGTGAAAATTCTTTTACCAGTTCGCTGACATCTTTCGATTGGGCATTTTTCTTTTTGTTCTGTAAAATGACAACCGTCTGCGATTTGGCGTTGTATTTATTTACAAGTGCCGTATTTGCCGAATCGGACAGCATAACTGTTTTAAATGCCACATCGGTACTTTTAAAATTTTTCTCAACAACCGACTTTACCTGTCCTTCGAGGTTGGCACAGGCCTTGGCGGCGCAACAGGCCAGGTTGGCCTTGAAGTATAACACGTGTACTTTCTGTGCCTGTGATGCCACAGCTATAAACACAGAAATAAGGGCCATAAGAAAAGTTTTTTTCATAATTGTAATTTTTGGTGAATTAAATTTTAAACAACTCTTTGTATAGTTTCCTGGCTTCAGCCCAGTTCTCTTTGTTAATGCAGTATTTGATATAAGGCGGGTTGACCTCTCCCTGTATAAGCCCTGCATACTTCAACTCTTTGAGATGCTGCGACAATGTGGAGCGGCCTATCTTCAATTCCTCCGCCAGGTCGCCGCTGTAGCAGCAACTGTCCATCTCCGACAACTTGTTTATTATGTATAACCTTAAGGGGTGGCTCAGGGCCTTTGATATCTGTGCTGTCCTTATCAGGTCGTCGGAATATTTCTTGGTCTTCGGGGTCATAACTCATTTAAGTATTTCGCAAAATTACGAAATGAATTCATGCATAAAAATTATTTAACTTTTGCTTAACAAAAAAAATTTGCAAAAAAATATTCTGAACGCTATGAAGGAATTCCGTGAAAATGTCAGAGTTTGTCGCTGCCATTGTGATAACCTACAGCATCGCCATCGGATGAGGAGGTCCTCCCGCAAACAATACAGCCGTTATCGCTTGTGGCAGCAAGCCCGATACCTTCGTCATAATCAGTACCGCCAATGCATTTCTGGCCTAAAAGGTTGCCCGATGCATCGGTTTTGATAACCCAGATGTCAACATAAGAGCCGTGCAGGCCGCTCACGTCGCCATCGGTGAAGCTAGTTTCCCCCGCAATAAAGAAATTTCCATCGGTGCTTTGCACCATGGCAGAGGCTTCTTCGTCGTAGGTGCCGCCAAAACATTTGTTCCATACAATGCCTCCAGATGCATTCAGTTTGAGCAGCCAGAAATCCCCGTCGTAAGTGCCATGATGCCCTGTCACGTCCCCGTCGGTTGACTCGGTATAGCCAGCCACCATAAATCCGCCGTCGGAGGTCTGTATAATGTCATAACCCTCGTCAATACCAGTGCCGCCATACAATTTCGACCATTCTATATTTCCTGTACCATCCGTTTTGGCCACCCACAGGTCTGTTTCCCCGTGGTTGTTGCTCACATCGCCGTCGTTCGAATCGGAAAAACCGACGAAGGCCATCCCGCCGCCGTTTGTTGGAATGGTTTTCCATGCATATTCATGGTCGCTACCCCCCGTAAGTCTTTTGCCAGAGAAGGACAGGCTGAGCATAGGTATTGAGCGTAAAAATGAATATCAAAAGGGATAATAATCTTTTCATAATTTAAAAAGTTATAAGCCATTGATTTTATTTCTCAACGGCGATTTTAGATGTAATAACGTTATGGCCATTATTTGCAGTAACATAGTAAATACCGGAGGGAAGTGGTAATTTTATATATTGGGATTCACTGATGGTTTCTTGTAAAACAATTTGACCAAAAGTATTGGTAATTTTCAAATAAACTTTCAGGCATCCGGTCTCTCCAATATCCACATAAAGCATTTCCTTAACAGGGTTTGGATATAAATTAACAACAGGCAGCTGATTACTTTTTCGCTCAATGTTTGTAGAAGGGCTTACAGTGATCCATGTTGTGTCACTTAAGCCCTGATACGTTATATAAACGGCAGTTATGCCAGGTGCAATGGCAGATAAATATCCTGTTGTGTTTATACTGGCAATCGCTGGGGAAGATGAGTGCCAAGTACCAAAAAAGCTTATATCCCGGTTGGAATTATCATTATAAAAGGCTTTTGCTACAAATTGTAAACTATCTCCTACATTTAATGTAATATTTCCGGGGGGTGTCACAACTAGATCAGAGGGATTTGTAGCAGCGTTAACAGGTATTCTTGTTTCGTAAATCATAATAAAAGATGTATCATTCAATTTAACAACCGTAGGCGCCCAAACATCCATATCCTCCACACCTCCAGCAGGATATACAATAAGATTGACTGTACTATCAAGTGTCCATATATTACCGTCGTTTGAAGTAAGAGAACGGATAATTTGTCCGTTAGAACTTGTACCAAAAGCATACATCTTATACATCGAATCGTTATAAAGAATCACATCGGCGGTAACAAAACATTCCTGTGCACTATACGAATTCTGTGCTGAGCACCACTCACCCTGAGATGTAAAACTTTGGGCATCGTTTGTTGAAATTCCAAGAATATTCTTCCCTGGCACACCACCGGCCCACAATTTCCAATTACCATTTCCAAACCTATAATTTTCAGGATCAAGAATATCGGTATTAGCTACAGAAAAAACAGGAAAATTTCCTAATGTAAATGTAAAGCCACCATCTATAGAAAGTGCGGTGTAAGTACATGGTTTTTGGCTACCTGTCTGGTCAGGATCTATAGTTACCAACATATTAATATCTCCGTTATCAAGTAATAATACATTGGGGTCAACCGGCAAAGTACCTCCGGTAGGCAAATTATTAAAGGATATATTTTTATAGGTCCAGCTTAGCCCATCATCGTCAGTAATTGCTGCTTTAATGTGATTTGCTGGTTGTGCACTGCCTCCAACCTGAATACAACCGGCAACATAATAAACAATGATACGTCCGGAAGGCAACCTAACGGCATCAGCAACGCTGGCTCTATCAGCAATCACAAGGTTTGTTCTTACCCAGTTAATGCCATCAGGCGAAGTCGCCATAAGCAGCCTAAGGTTATTAAGCCCTGACGAGCCACCGCTGCCTATACAGGGTTCAAAATCTGGCATTATCTGGGCATTTGTACTATTAATTACAAACAATAAAGCAATTAATGTATTAAATTTTAATAGTCTCAAAAATATCATAATAGCATATTTACTAATTATCTAATTGCCAATTAAACCAAGGTTTAATAGCTTTAAAAAACCATGTGATGCTGCATAAAACAATGTAGCCGGCTATATTCTACAACATAAGCCAACAGCCCATTGTATTAACAGCTAAAAAATTCTTTTCTCTGTACACTGATTTTTTTAGGTAAATACCGCTTATACAAAGAAATTAAAAAATACACCTTTTATTTGGGTTGCCAGTAACACATTTTGGGCGACTCTATGGCTTTCTCCGCTTTCAGCTTAGCCATGGCTTTGTCCACTTCTTTCCTGTCGAGTCCTGTGAGTTCGGCAATTTTTCCTGCGTTCAGGGGTACACCCGCTTTTTTCATTGCAGCAAGTACTTGTTCTTTTGCGTCCATGTGATTGATATTATATGGTTTATTTAACAAAAATAAATATAAATTGCGAGATTTGAAAATTTAAAATAAAAAAAAGCCCCGTTGTAAACGACGGAGCTTTTTTACTGATAAAAAAAGACTTTTTTAATTAACTTTAAACTTTACATCTCCCTTTTCGAAAAAAGCTACAATCTGCCTTGCTGCAGCAATACCGGCATTGATGTTGGCTTCTTCGGTCTGAGCTCCCATTTTTTTGGGGGTGAAGAAAAATTTTCCGGAAAAACGCGCCTTTATTTCATCTTTGCAATCCGGTTCAATATCTGAAACATATTTAAAATCGGGGCGGGTTTCAAACATCTTAATCAGAGATTCTTCGCAAATGACTTCCTTGCGAGCCGTATTGACCAATGTGGCACCTTTTGGCATTTTCGAGAGCAAATCGAAATTGATTGATTTTTTGGTTTTATCGTTGGCAGGGATATGAAGCGACACGTATTCGCATTTGCTATATAGTTCTTCAACAGTTTCCACGGGGGTGATACCGTCTTTTTTGATGGCTTCGGCAGGTACAAAGGGGTCAAAGGCAAACAGGTTCATGCCAAAGCCTTTTGCAATCTGTGCCACATATTTCCCCACATTGCCATAGGCATGTATGCCAAGGTTTTTTCCTCTAAGCTCAGAACCTGACTTGCCATCATAGAACCCGCGGGCAGCCATAACCATCATACCGAAAGCAAGCTCAGCCACGGCATTTGAGTTTTGTCCAGGGGTATTCATAGCTACAATACCTTTGGCGGTGGCAGCTGCCAGGTCGATGTTGTCGTAACCAGCACCGG
>JAKIYU010000226.1 GCA_022708385.1 Bacteroidota bacterium
ATTTTATAAATGCACGCAATTTCCTGTATCTCGGAAGAGGATATAATTTCCCTGTAGCTTTGGAAGGAGCATTGAAACTGAAAGAAATTTCGTACATTCATGCCGAAGGCTACCCCGCCGCCGAAATGAAACATGGGCCTATTGCGCTTATCGATGAACTAATGCCTGTTGTTGTTATTGCTACAAACAAAGGAACTTACGAAAAAGTTCTTTCAAATATACAGGAAGTTAAAGCTCGTAAAGGGAAAATTCTTGCTATTGTTACCGAAGGCGATGTTGAAGTCAGTAAACTGTCTGACTTTGTAATTGAAATACCTGAAACAGAAGAAATGCTCGTGCCACTGCTAGCCACAATACCTCTTCAACTGCTGTCGTATCATATAGCTACCCTGAGAGGTTGCAATGTTGACCAACCCAGAAATCTTGCAAAATCTGTTACAGTCGAATAGATAATAAAGGCACAGTTTGTTGTTTTACTACAGGGAATTATTTCTCATTATCATTCTTTACCAGTGCTAAGAATTTCTTTGGCACAGGACTTCTGAAGTACATTTTCTGTTTGTTTACAGGATGCTCAAAACATAATACTTGTGCATGCAGGCATAACCGGCCAATAGGGTTGGTTCTTGCACCGTATTTCTTATCCCCTGCTATGCTGTGCCCCAGATCTGCCATGTGAACCCGAATCTGATTCTTGCGCCCTGTTTCGGGGTCAACCTTTACAAGCGAAAATTGACGGTTGCTTTTCAGTAATTTGTAATGTGTAACCGACAATTGACCGTTTTCAGGATTCTGGCTTGAATAAACTTTCAGGTTGCTGCCTTCGCGCAGGTATGATTTTACGGTGCCGCTCTCGTTTTTTAATCTGCCTTCCACCACAGCGACATAACTTCGTTCAGTGATTATATCGTTCCAGTTTTCCTGAAACCTAATTTTTATTTTTTCACTTTTAGCAAAAACCATCAAGCCCGATGTATCTTTGTCGAGCCTGTGCACAATAAAAATTTTGTTTTCGGGATGTTGCTTTTTTACATGTGCACTGAGCTGAAAATAGGCTGTTAGCTTATGTTCGGTGTCTGTACCCATCGAAAGCAAGCCCGAGTGCTTGTTAATCACAATGAGTTCGTGGTCTTCATATAAAATTTCAAGCCCTGTAAAAGATTTTTCTTTTTGGATGCGGATAGAAATAATTTCTACCCTCTGTCCCGGAACTAATCCGTAGTTGAATTGTGTTACAATTTTTCCGTCAACTTCAATTTGCTTACACCTGAGCAGTGTTTTGATGTTGTGCCTGTTTTTTTGCGGGAGGGCTTCTGTTAAAAACGCCATGAGTTCCATGGCTTTGGTCACGGTCAATTGCATTTTCTTTAGCGTATTACTGATTGCTTCTTATAGCGTCAACAGGGTTTAAATGGGATGCCATATATGCCGGCAAAAATCCGGATATTAACCCAATGATTACGGAGACATTAAGCCCCAGAAGTATGTTGGAAAATGTAAGGTAAATTTTCATATCAATTAAGGCCGATACTATCAATGTGCCGATAAAAATGATGGCCAGGCCAAGAATACCCCCAATAAGACACAGAATGATGGCTTCGAACAAAAATTCAAGCAGAATAAAATAATTCTTTGCACCAACTGATTTCTGAATACCTATAATTCCGGTACGCTCCTTCACCGATACAAACATAATATTGGCAATACCAAATCCGCCAACTATAATGGAAAAACCGCCAATTATCCAACCTGCAATGGCAATGACTCCAAAAAGTCCGTCAAATCCTTTTGTCAACAAACTGGTCTCATTCAAGGCAAAATTGTCGTCGGCAGCAGGTTTTAGTTTACGGATAGAGCGCATAATGCCTTTGAGCTCGTCTTTAAGTTCATCGTTTGATATTCCTTTTTTACCTTTAACCCAGATCATCGGATTATATCTTTCACTTTTAATATCAATGATATTTCTCATGAAATTTACAGGCAGCAGCAACACATTGTCGGCACTGTTTCCGAAGGTGTCTTCTCCTTCCTTCTTGAATACACCTATTACCCTTATTTTTCTCCCCATCAGTTTTATTTCTTTGTCAATAGGGTCCGAAAATTGAAATAAATTTTCAAGCAAATTATATCCTATAATACATACACTGCTGCCGCCGGCAGATTCAAATTCGCTAAAATAACGGCCTTCTCTGATGTCGAAATTGGTAACCTTATAATAATCGTGCGATGCCGGAATAATGGTTATGTTGTCCATGCTTCGGCTCAGGTATTCTACTGTAGCAGAGGTGGATGCCGAAAACGCCACCGCTTCGGCATACTGACTTTTTTTAAGAATCAAATCGGTTTCCTTAATGGTTACATTAGGCCTGTTCATATATTGCCACCACTTGAAATCGCCACCGAATTCCCATGGCCATTTTTGAATAAACACCACATTATCGCCAAGCGATTCTATACTTGTCCTGATGTTCTTCTCCAGGGAATCAACAACTGTGAACACCGAAATAATGGCAAAAATCCCGATACTGACACCCAGCAACGACAATACTGTGCGCAGTCTGTTGGCCACCAGGGCATGAGATGCAAAAAGAAAACTTTCTTTCAGTAGCCTGATAAACAACATAGGATTAGAATTTCAATTATAAAGATTCACTTGCAAAGGTATGCGATTTAATAGTTTGTTAATGAAAAATTAAAGCATAATGACAGATATTCTTTAAATACAACGGTTTATTTTTTTATATCTTTAACATTTATTTTCACTGTTGTCCGATAAAAATTTTGAAAATTGATGAAAAGCTTTATTCACGCAGGTATTTTGGATATTATTTTCTTAATGGGGTTTGTTTTTGTAAAGTTGAATTGCTTTTCAGCAATTTATTTTGCCTCTCATCTGCCTAAGGCAGATGTAAATTGCTGAAAATCAATTCTTCCTTTAGGATAGAGGCAAAAACGGAAATTAACAATTTACATCCTTTATCAATACCTAAAATTTTTATCGGACATTAATGAATTTTTATTATGAAAAAACCACGAACACCGTTTCCAACAACAGGTTATTTTGGTCCAAAATATTTTTGCGACAGAGAAGAAGAAATAAAAAAAATGGTTCAAAATCTCGAAGGGGGACAATCAACTACGCTAACTTCTGTAAGACGTATGGGAAAAACTGCCCTTATCCATCATTTATTTAATCATTTAGAAAAAAAAATGATTTGTGTTTATGTTGATATCCTTCCCACAGAAAATGTGAATGAATTTCTAAATCAATTAGCTACTGCAATAATAAATTCTGTAGAAGAAAAAACCGGTACAGGTAAAAAAATAATGAATATAATAAAATCTTTAAGACCTGTTTTTAATTTCGACTCTCTTACCGGGCTGCCTAATATTTCTTTCAATTTTGATTCAAACCAAAGCCGCAATCATATAGAATCACTTCTTGAACTTCTTGAGAAACAACGCGAGCCTGTTGTTGTAGCTATTGATGAGTTCCAGCAAATTTATCAATATCCGGAAAAAAACATTGATGCGTGGCTTAGAAAAACTATTCAGCAACTGAGAAACGTGGTATTTATATTTTCAGGTAGTCAACAACCTATAATGAATGATATTTTTTTTAACCCTGAAAAACCATTTTATAGGAGTACCGATTTTCTGAATATTGATAAAATCGAATCAAATGTTTATAAAGCATTTATTATTGAGAAATTCAATGAGGAGGGCTACCATATTTCGGACAGTATAGTTAATAGCATTTTGAAATGGGCAAACGAACATACATACTATGTACAGCTGTTATGCAACAGAATATTTTTAAGCGGGCAAAAAAATATTACAGATGAAGTGTGGCAATCAGCAGCATACGAACTACTTAAAGAGCAAGAGCACATATTATATACATATAGAGATATGCTTACCAAAAATCAATGGGAATTGCTCAAAGCTATTGCAACTGAAGGAAAGGTGTACAAATTGACAGGAAAAGAATTCATAAGTAAATATAAACTGGGCTCATCTGCAACAGTTTTAAGGTCGTTCGAATCCTTAATTAAAAAAGAGCTTATCTACAAACAAGTTGATAAAAACGGCAATTATTACCATTGTGTTTATGATGTGTTGTTCCAAAGATGGATAGAAAGGGCATGAAAAATTAATTTATTAAGGGCGGTTTTGTGATAAGACTGGCAGCATCTTTTACGCTCGCTGATTTTCAGAAGTCGGTTGTTAAATGGGTAAGAAAAGGACATGTGGCTGATGATGAAGCACACTGGATGCAAAAGAGAATTATTCCTAACGGGCTCTGTAATAAATGATATATTTTATTTCTTTAAATTACAGGTAAATTTTCGCAGAAACGCAACACCCTCTCAGTCAACTCTCAAAGCCTTTTCAAGCAACCATTTCCAGGCGGGTATCAGCATAATAGTGCGGTTTGTTCCGTGTTTAGTTTCCTTTTCTTCATCCATAGTAACAATAGTACCTTCAGTAAGCCCATAAATGTTCATAACATGGTTCAGTCCGGCAATTTCCCTGCTAAGTGTTTGTTCATCCGATACATCACAACAAACCTGAATAGCGCTTTCAATACGGGCTCCCTTTCTTATCAGAAAATCACATTCATGATGATTATTATAATAAAAAATTT
>JAKIYU010000227.1 GCA_022708385.1 Bacteroidota bacterium
GCTGGCATATCGACATTTCAACCTCATCATCGTTTACGAATTATTGGTGGAAATATGTTTCTAATCTTACCTCCTACACAGGCCCTTCCGGATTTGTTGACCATGTGGACGGGGTAACCCCCTCGTTTTTCAGCCCGGAACTACTTACTATTGGCGTATTACTACTTCAGGAGGTAGTTTTAGTGGCACACCATTTACCATTCATTCCTGCGATACCGTTGCACCTACCACATCGGTTGTGCTGCCAGGGGCATGGGTTACAGGCGACTTCAGCGCCACCTTTACCGACACCGACAACAACGGGGGCAGCGGTATAGAGAAAGGGTATTACCAAGTGGCCGACTATAACGGCACAGCCTGGCGTTCCAACGCCTCGCAGGGTTATTTTACGGACGATTTTCCCTTTTTCGATAACACCCTGTGGTCGGTGGCTACTTCAGGGGGCACATGGAATGTAACTTCAGGCGCTCTTGTGCAAAGCGACGAAAACCTGGGCAACACCAATATATACACCCCACTTACACAGAACCTGTCGAACCGGTATCTGTACCATTTTACAGCCAAAGCCGAAGGCAGCGGAACCGACAGGCGCTTTGGTTTTCACTATTTCTGCGACGATGCCACCCAAACCAACAGGGGCAACTCCTACTTTGTATGGTTCCGTATCGACGGGCAGACACTGGAGTTTTTCAAGGTGGTTAACAACAGTTTTACCGCAGCCCAGAAAATTGTCAGCAATGTGGTTACGGTTCCCGAGCAGGTATATGATTTTAAAATCATTTACGATCGTATAACCGGAAAAACAGATGTGTACCGGAACAATGTGCTGTTGGGCACCTGGACTGACCCCGCACCTTTTGCCACAGGCAATGCCATATCGTTCCGTACGGGGAATGCCAAACTTACCGTCAACGACCTCAGGGTGTACAGGTCGCGGGCGGCCAGCAAAACCATTACCGTTGGCAATACGGCTTCCGATATCCGTTACGAAAATCCTTCTCTGGGAATGCCTGCTGCTCTTATTAGTTCTCTTGCCGCCGATTCGGCAGGGAACCTGTCATCTTTAGTTACCCAAAATGTGAATGTTGATTGGTCGGCACCTTCAAATTTTACGGTAAACGATGGGTTGGGACAAGATGAATTAATTACCAACTCACTGACTACACTGAGCGCCAACTGGACGCCTGCTACCGACCAGCAATCGGGTATTGAGAAATACAGCTATGCCATAGGCACTTTTCCCGGTTTAAACGATGTGGTGGACTGGACAGATGTGGGGCTTAATACACAGGTTACGGTGTCGGGTCTTTCGCTAACACAAAATGAAACGTACTATTATACTGTCAGGGCACAAAATGCAGCAGGTCTTATTACCGGGTCTGCTTCGAATGGTATTACTGTGGATGTTTTTACAACCAATCCACAGCCTATCACCTATAATTTAACAGTTGTAACATTTAACCCTTTAGAACATTCATTGATAATCAAAAACACACAAAGTGGGGCTTTTCTGGATATTTATGATATTACAGGGCGAAAAGTGTACAGTAAAAGTTTAAATCATGGCGAAAACAAAATTCCTGTCGATTATATATCAGCAGGCATGTATATTGTCAAACTATCGGGAACAGAATCAAAATTTGAATATAAACTGATAAAACCTTAACCCCAAAGAGGCTGTTTCTATTTTTGAGACAGCCTCTATGGGTTTTATATAAGCAAGCATACCGGTCTTGTTCGTGTGTGTCAGTATGTGTTCAATGCGTGTTTCCATCATCTATAGCTCGCTTTAAGCGTATTATTCCTCTTTTTCGGAGGATGATTCGGTCAGCAGGCTTGGGGGTAATTTCTTTTTTGTTTTTACACCCAGTTCCTTAAGTTTTTCGGCTTGCCCTATCAGGTTGCCCTTGCCTGCCTTAAGCTGGCTAAGAGCGGCTTCATAGCTTTTTTGTGTTCTTTCGATATGACCTCCAATATCCGTGAGGCTATCCACAAAGCCCACAAACTTATCGTAGAGGGCGGCTCCCCTTTCGGCTATATCCTGTGCGTTACGGTTCTGGTACTCGCGTTTCCACAGGTCAACAATAAGTTTCAGGGAGGCAATCAGATTGGTGGGACTGATTAAAAGAATGCGTTTATTATAGGCGTAATGCCACAAATCGGGGTCGTTTTGCATAGCCAGAAGGCAGGCGGGTTCGTTGGGTACGAACATCATCACAAAATCGAGCGAGGGGGCAAAGTCCTGATAATTCTTTTTACTCAGTTCGTCGATATGTTTTCTTATCGACCTGAGGTGTTCATCAAGGGCTTTTTTCTGTTCTGCGGGGTCGTCGGTTTCGGCATAACGTGTATAAGCCGTAAGCGAGACTTTGGAGTCCACAATTACCTTTCTGTTGTCGGGATAGGCCACTATAACGTCGGGTTGCATTTTTGTGCCATCTTCATTCTTTAAATAATTGCCATCGGCATCTTTAAGATATTCCTGCACAAAATACTCTCTGTCTTTTACCAAACCTGATTTTTCGAGTATATTTTCGAGTATCATCTGCCCCCAGTCGCCCTGTGTTTTGGCATTGCCTTTAAGCGCATTGGTGAGGTTGTTGGCCTGGTCGCTAATTTTCTGATTGAGTTCTACCAGCCGCGCAACTTCTTTTCCCAGCGAAAAGCGCTCTTTGGCCTCTTTGTCATAAACTTCTTCCACTTTCTTTTTAAAAATATCTATATTTTCCCCCAGTGGTTTTAATATGTTTGAAAGGTTATCCTGATTCAGTTTTGTAAATTTTTCAGACTTCTCTTCCAAAATTTTATTGGCAATATTTTCAAACTCTGTATTGAACTGCTTGCGCAGGTTTTCCATTTCGGTTTTTTGCACTTCAAGCTTTTCGTTAAGTGATTTGTTAATGGCCTCCATTTCAGCCAGTTTTTTGTTAACCCCATGAAATTCATCGGTTCGGGTTTTTAATTCCAATTTTAATGAATTCATCTCACCGGTAATATTTTTGAAGACCTCCTCGGCTGATTCGAGGCGTGCATTGGCCGTGGCCAGCAAAGCATTGAGGCTTTTAATTTCATCGGCTTGCTTATTAAGGGTCGTGTCTTTAATGCTGTTGGATTCCAACAGGTTTTTACTTTTTTCTTTTTCTATACCCAATTCTGTATTCAACTCATTTGTTTTGGCAATCATATTGTCGTATTCCGATCTGGAAACAGACTTGTTTTTCCAGTTTAAGGTTACAAGTGCCCAGGCAGCGACGCCACCACAAATTAGGCCAATTAAAATGTAAACAATTGTCATAATATGATTTTAGAATGTATTTGATGGGGAGAGATTTTATTTCTATTGTTTTTTTAAGTCGTCCACCAATTGAGAAATAGGTCGAACATAATTTTTAAGACCAACATGTTCGCTGGCATATTTTAAGCGCCTGCTGTCGTCGGGTAAATAAAAAACATGTCTCAGTCCTCCCAATAATGACAATTTATCATCTGATAAATCTTCATCGTATGTAACAATATGAAAAATGTATTTAATTTTAAATTTGCTTAAAACAGTACTTTCAGCAGAAGCAACCTGTTTCCATCTTTCGCGGATTGTCCTTTTACATGAAATACCTATAAGCCAACCATCTTTCGTTTTAACCCAGTTATCAACCTCAATATCTGCCTGAAAATGCGCTGGAGCCGTTGCACGTTTTATTCCATAGTATTCCAAAATAAAATCTGTTACATCTTCTAAACTGCCCCCTGCTCTTTTTTTTCTTTTTTGGGCAGCTCTTCTTTCAAATTCCTGCGTAAAAGCAGTTAAAATAATATCCTTTTCTTCCTCCTTAACAATGTAATCTTTATTAAGCAAAATTCTTAGTGTAGCAAATGCCCTCACAATTTCTGTTCTTTCAGCAGTTAAACATCCTTTAACACCCAAATCATCCCACAATGATATAACTGTTGCAAGTCCCTTTTCGCCTTGAATATCTAGAAATGATTTGGCAATATTCAAAGTAAATTCTTTGTCATCACTTGGAATATTTGAAATAGCCTGATGCAGGGGGATCATTACATTTTCACATGTAAGAATAAAAACCTCCATATCCTGCAATGTCTCAATTTCTTCTTCCAGTTCCTGTAAAAGTCTTTGCACCCTGTTATTTCTTGATGATGTTTTTTTATATCGTTCTTCAATTATATTTCTCAGGGTTTGTTTCTGAATTTTTAAAGTGTTTTTTTTTTGATGTTCTCCTGCAACTATTCTAAGGCTGCTTGCAATTGTAGATAATAATCCGGGCTCTTTCCCTATAGCAATGTACTTATCGTTATTAATCAACATTCTTGAAAACCAATAAACTTTATGCCATCTGTTTTGAATGTTACTTAATATTTCGATTGATTTCATGCTTATATTTTTTGTGGTTCAAATTTTATTTGACATTGTTTATTAAAGGCTTTTATTCTATTCTCAGCCATATTGGTATATTCAGGAGAAAGCTCAATTCCGATATAATTTCTTTCATTCATTATAGCAGCAATAGCAGTTGTGCCAGAACCCATAAATGGGTCAAGGATAGTTTTTGCATCTGTTGAAGATATAATCCTATTAATTAATGCCACAGGAAAAGGCGCCGG
>JAKIYU010000228.1 GCA_022708385.1 Bacteroidota bacterium
GGCCGGATGCCTGTCGGCGCTGATGTACATGGCTTCATTTTATGCATCAGTCATCACAAGCGTTTTCATCATGCCCGACGCCCCTCTGAGCCTCTTCTGGCTGCTGGCATTACGGTTTGCACTTATGCTCGTGTACCAGAATAACCCGCGTCACATGGTATTGTTTGCCATTTTTACCGGTTTGGCCATGCTCTCCAAGTATCAGGCTGCTTTTCTCTGGGTTGGCCTCATGAGTTACCTGCTGTTGTACAACCGCCGCTGGTTCGCCTCTCCCTGGTTGTACGTCTCGGTGCTGATTACGCTTTTACTCTTCTCGCCAGTCGTTTATTGGAATTTCAGCAATGGTCTGGCCAGTGTGCTCTATCATTCAGGCAGGATCAACACCGGGTTGAAACTCATGCCGGTTTTCCTGCTCACAGAATTGGCGGGTCAGGTTTTTTACAACAATCCCCTGAACATCATCATAATTATTGCTGCGGCTGTAATATTTTACAGAAAACTCAAAAACAAAGCCGATGCTTCGGCACGACTGATGCTGCTGATGAGCCTGCCCCTTATAGTCACCGTGTTATTGATTTCACTTTTTAGCCGCACTTTACCCCATTGGAGCGGTCCGGCATACTACAGCCCCGTATTACTCACAGCCGGTAATTTATCCCGAATTAATCTAGGTATGAAAGGCCTGTTTGCAGGGGCACAGTTCATTTTCTTCATAGTGATAATTATAGCCTTACTACAGGTTAATTACGGCATAATACCTGCCGAAAACAATACCGTACCGGAAAAGACAGGCCAAAACGATGCAAGCCTCGACATGTACGGTTGGGATAAGGTAAGGAACAGCCTCGGGCAAATCATACACAAAGACACCATTGCCGGGTTGATGTACCCGCCACTCCATTTTATTACAGGCAAATGGTTCCCGGCAGGACATCTCGACTATTACGTAGCGCTGCCGCTGCATATCAACATGAGGGTTATCGGCCCGCCTGACGACATACACCAATACGGGTATATCAATCATTTACGCCCCCCTGTAGGACCGGGGGAAGATGCCTATTATATCACCACCAGCAGGCCTTTCCGTTCCCTTACACCTGAGATTACTACCGCATTCAGCGTCGTGGACACACCTGTATGTATCACAATTTACCGGCGCACACCGGCTTATAATGTTTTTGTTTACAGGATGCACAATGCGCTCAATCCCCTTTAAAGCCCATAATATGCTGCGAAAAATCATTAAAATATTAATTATCGTAATCATAATAACCACCCTCCCCTATTATTACACCCTGATATACGACTTCCCTGTCAGCAAGCCTTTCAGCGGCAACAGCTTTTACAACCCCTACAGCGACCTCGACAGCAGTTGGCTTAAATGCAACTTCCATGCACATTCCATCGGTATGGGTGGACTTACAAACGGTAAAAACACCATTGAAGAAATGCAGGACAGGTATAAATCGTTCGGCTACGATATAGCTGCCCTGTCGAATTACAACAACATCTCCCCTGCCCACTCCGATATGCAAATACCGGCCTTTGAACACGGGTTGAACCTGGGCACCATACACCAGCTTGTCATTAACACCCCCAGAAGCTTTGTTTTCGACTATCCATTTTTTCAAATGAAAAGCCACAAGCAGTTTATCATCAATAAACTGAAGGATAAAAATAGATGATAAAAAAAAGCCTGTTGCTAATAACGGGCTTTTTTTTGATATTTTTTATTGAAGGAATCTGAATTTATATCAATTCTAAATCAAATTTTTTTCAATAAGGTCTATAATTTCTGTATCAATTTTTTCACTGAATTTCCTGGCAAAAAAGGCCTCATTGTTTTTTAACTCATCGAAATGTGTTTTGTCAAAAATCATCGGATGGTAGGTGTTGCCCAAAAATTTAATATGTCTGTAATTGTTATTAATTATATCGTCTTTATATGGACTATTCATTAATATTGTCTGAATGTATGTTTCATCGGGAAGCATAATATGACGAAAAAATTTTGCAACATCCTTATGTGTGTCATGATAAGATATTAAGAATTCGGCGTGCTTTCGGCATAATGTAAACCATTGGCTGCCTCCATAGATTCTGTTTAAAGGAATATTTCTGGGGAATTTAAGAAAAAAACTTAAAAACAGCTGAATAAATTCTTCATCATACTTATTGGTAAATGCTTTTCCTCCGTTTCTTAGGTAATGTTTGAGTTTTTGAAGGGTGTTAAGCTGAAAATATGCGGTGTTGTCTATTGGAGGCACACTATAGCGTGTATTAAAGAGATTGTAATAATACCTGCTTAGCCTGAGTTTTTGTACAAATGAGCCATGGTGCCAGGGATGGTCTAGGTCATTATCCATACTATCATAAGGATAAAATTCCCAATGCCTTACAAGGCTAATATCTTGTTTGTCGCTTAGAAAATCTTCAAATAATGTTATGGGTTTTATCGGGAAATCATCACCGCTTAATAAAGTAATGTGGGAGCATAAGGGTTGTTCTTTTAATATCTGTCTCATGCCTTCTATGGTGGCTTCAACAATACCAAAAGCGCCCCAATTGCCTTTGTATCTTTTATTTGTTATTTTTATTCCTATATTGAGAATTTGATTTTCAATGTCCTTTTCTAAGTAAAGTGTTTTACATGGATGTATATATATACATGAATTCAGCGCTTTAAATAACCTGAAAAGCTGCGGGCTGATTTTGTGAAATAATATGAGATAATAATTCATGTATAAATCACTCTTGTTTAATTATGTACAGCAAATTTTCGGTTAAAACCATTATAAGAAAAATGCCTGATGCTATTTCTTATTTGAAACATTTTAATTATTGTTATATTTACTAGGGAGTTTTGTCTTTTTGTACTTCAATTTGGTTTTTATATAGAATTTAAGTTTATTATAATTGTTTGCCTTATCGTATTTAAATAAGAGAGAATTAAAATATTTATTATAGGTCCAATTACCATATTGAGTTGAGTTCATACATAAATGAAACCATTTATCAGTCAGAAAATCAGTCAGTTTTATTTGAGGAAGGTATTTGCTTTTACTATTAGCTTCAATCATATCAAGGGCTAATTTTTCGGCATATTCAATTTCATATTTATTCATATTGAAATTGGCATAGAAATATTTAAAATAAATATCATAGTTGATATCATCAGGGTTAATTCCCATTCTTTCCAATTGAAATTTTATAACCAACAGAGAGTTTCTGTTTTGTGCATCAGCGTTTAAAACCGACACATTAGTGCTGTGCTTTCGAATATTTACCAAATTTTCTTGGAGGTTATATAACTTGCCGACTTCCGATAACCGGACAAAAAAACAATAATCTTCAGAATGAATGTATGCTGGATCAAATCGGAGTTTGTGTTGATTTATAAAGTCTTTCCTGATAAAAGATGCCGGATGACAAAAGTGGTTTTGATAGAGCGTTTTAATACGGATATCTTCGTGTTTTTCTGAAAGCTTATATAGCAAAGTATAATCAGAGTTTTCAAAAAAGAATTTTACCCACGAGCTACAAGCAGCATATTCCGGGTTTTGCTCCATAAATGCAACTTGTTTCTCGATGCGATTGTGTACGTTAATATCATCAGCATCAACCCTGCAAATATACTTGCCTTTGGCAAGATCAATTCCCTTATTAAGCGTGGCTATAAGTTTTATGTTTTTACCATTGCTAACCACCTAAATTCTCTCATCTTTAAATGAATTAATTATTTCGAGTGATTTGTCAGTAGAACCATCATCAATAATAAGAAACTCAAAATGGCGATAGGTCTGATTCAGAGTGCTTGCCATTGTCTCACCAACATACTTTTCGGCATTGTAAACGGGCATGAGAACGGTGACAAGAGGTTGAGACATAAATGCGTTTTAAAACAAAAATAATAATAAATTGATGATATTAAATATAAGTTGATTATTTTTATAAAATTTGTTTTTATGATAGAACTCTTCTAAGATATTTTATGTTAAATTTCAACAAGCCCTTTTTAACAGGAAAGGAAACAGATTATTTATTGGATGCAGTTAGCACAGGACATATTTCTGGCAACGGAAAATATACTAAACTTTGCCATAAGTTCTTTGAGGATAAATATGGCTATAAGAAATGCCTACTCACAACATCTTGTACCGATGCTCTAGAAATGGCTGCTTTGTTGGTTGACATTAAACCTGGAGATGAAGTAATTGTGCCGGCGTTTACATTTGTAAGTACGGCACTTGCTTTTGTCAGACAAGGTGCAAAAATAGTTTTTGCAGATAGCAGAGATGACCACCCCAACATTGATGAAAGAAAAGTTGAAAATCTAATAACACCAAAAACAAAAGCAATTGTTGTAGTACATTATGCGGGTGTTGCCTGTAATATGGATTTTTTTCTTGAAATAACGCAAAAATACAACCTTTGGCTAATTGAAGATGCTGCATTGGCAATTGACAGCTACTATATTAACAAGGACAAGCTAAAAATTCCTTTAGGTTCTTTAGGCCATTTAGCTTGCTTCAGCTTTCATGAAACAAAGAATATACAATGCGGCGAGGGAGGTATGTTGGTAATAAACCATGAGGCCTTCAGAAAAAGAGCTGA